>NZ_JBATWY010000017.1:0-4254 GCF_049672945.1 Haloferula sp.
CTCCCCCAGCCTATCGCCGCCCATTCTACAAAAGGACCGGCGGGAGCCAGAGCACATCCGGGAAGCGAGCAGCAGCCAGTTGCGGATCCGTTTCCGGGCCGGACGACGCCGTGGAAATGGCGAGTCAGCAGATTCATCCCCCGGAAGGCAGGGTTCATCCCGAGATCCACCGCACTCATCCCTTTCGTAGATACAGGCGCCTCGAATCCGCGCTAATTCCGGTGAACGGCATTCACTGCCTCAACCAGAGACCAAGAAACATCATCATGAAGACAAAAACAATCATCCTCGCCGTCAGCATTGCTGCAGGCACCTTGCACGCTCAACAAGCGCAAATCCTGGGCATCCCTGCGGGCGGCGCCCCGGACCTGACCACCAAGGTTCCCGACTTCGGGACCAGCAGCCGTGCGGTAAAAGCCGATGAGGCAAAGACGCACCAACTCAAGGAACACAGTGGCTTTGTGATCGAGGAAGTCGAATCCACGGGCACTGCCGCCACGCTCGGCCTTCTCGAAGGCGATGTGGTGACCAAGATCGGAGACCGCCCGGTCAAGAACCTCGACGGCTCCCTCGACATGGCCGTCGCCAACGTCTTCTTCGAAGGAGAGACGCTGAAGTTCGAATGGCTGCGCGATGGAGCAGCCCAGAGCGGAACAGCCACACTCGACCAAACCTGCACCTTGGGTGAAATGATGACAGAGATGATGGGCAACCTGGACCTGAGCAGCATCACCGGAATGGGTTCCGGTGGAAACATGGATCTTTCCGGCCTACTCAAGGGCTTGAACCTCGGAGAACTCACCGACCAAATTGGTAAAGGAGGCGTTCCCGGCGTCTCGGTCAACACCGTGCTGCCACTTCCCGACGGCGCAAAGGCCATGCTAGCCAATGGTAAGCTCCGGATCGTCGATGCGGAAGGCGAAGAGATCTACTCGAAGGAGGACTTTTCGGTGGAGAAGGACCTCCAAGAAGTGCCCGAGCAGTATCGCAATCATCTTGGTGCTTTGAAAATGCTCAACTTCGGTCGAGGCGGAAATGCCGACAAGGTAGAAGATTCGACCAACGACCTGCTCGACAAAGCCGAGGCAAAGGACAAGGACTCAGGCGATTCATCCGCTGAATAATTCCCACGCGGTGAAGGCGTCGCTTAGCGAGGCCTTCGCCGCCACCTATTCTCCGAACTATGAATTCAACTGCCACCGAGTCTGCGCAAGCAGAAGCGGCCTCATTTATCGGACCTTTGCGCGAGGAAATCGCTAGGGTGCTGGTAGGTCAGCACGACCTTGTCGAACGGATGCTGATTTGCCTTCTTACTGGCAACCACCTGCTCGTCGAAGGACTTCCCGGCCTCGCCAAGACCCTCGCGATCCGCACTCTTGCGGACACGCTCGACGCCGATTTCCGTCGCCTCCAGTTTACTCCTGACCTGCTACCTGCGGATGTAATCGGAACCAACGTCTTTCAGCCATCCACTCAAGAATTCATCCCGCGCAAGGGACCGGTCTTCACCAACCTCCTCCTTGCTGATGAAATCAACCGAGCCCCAGCCAAAGTGCAGTCGGCGCTGCTTGAGGCGATGCAAGAACGCCAGGTAACTCTCGGCGGTGAAACCCACTCCCTTCCGACGCCATTCCTCGTCATGGCGACTCAGAACCCGATCGACCAGGAAGGCACCTACCCGCTGCCCGAGGCACAAACCGACCGCTTCATGATGAAGGTAATTGTGCATTATCCAGATCGTGAGGAAGAACGCCGTGTGCTGCAATTGATGGCTTCCCGGGAGGATAAGCCGGTTGCCCGTCCCGTCACGAACTTGGAAGCGATTGCGAGAGCCGCCAGAGCGGTCGACTCCATTCACCTCGACGCCCGAATCGAGGACTACATCCTCGACCTCGTGCTCGCGACGCGGAAAGAGGGACGCAGCCAAATGTCATCGCGTCAGGATTCCAAGGCGCTGGAGTTCATCGCCCCGCTACTCTCCTGCGGTGCTTCGCCACGGGCCACCCTGGTCCTTGCTCAAGGAGCGAGAGCACGGGCATTGCTGGCGGGGCGCGACCACGTCCTCCCGGAGGATGTGAAAGCCCTCGCCCCCGACGTCCTGCGCCACCGGATTATTCTGACCTACGAAGCACAGGCCGAGGAGCTCGATGCCGATGCCATCCTTGCTCGCCTGCTCGACACACTTGTCACGCCGTAAACATGCAAGACTCGGCCAAGGACGACGGGACACTGTCGACGGACTTGATGGCGAAGGTCCGGCAGATCGAGATCCGGTCGCGCCAGATCGTCCGCAACCGCACCCTTGGCGCCTGGCACGCCTCTTTCAAGGGGATGGGCATCGAGTTCGCGGAGGTTCGGGAATACCAGGAAGGCGACGACGTCCGCGCCATCGATTGGAACGTCTCCGCCCGGGCCGGGTATCCACATGTCAAATTGTTCACCGAGGAGCGCGAACAGAACGTGTTCCTGCTTGCCGACTGCACGGCCTCGCTCGACTTCGGTTCGGGGCCACGGAGCAAACGTGAAATCCTCGCCGAAATCGCCGCCGTGCTTGCCTTCAGCGCCACCCTGAACAAGGACCGCGTCGGCCTCGCCCTTCATTCCGACCATGAGGAACTTCACATCGCTCCTGCGCGTGGCCACCGCCATGTCCTGCGCATTATCAGGGAGTTGTTAGTCCATCGCCCGGCAGCCACAGGCACCGACCTGGCGGGCGCGCTGGATGAGTTGTTGGCCACCACCCTAAAGCGGTCGATCGTCTTCATTCTCGGCGACCTCCTCACTAGCGATTTCGAACGTCCCCTTCGCGCCCTGACCCAGCGCCATGAAGTCATTGTCCTGCACCTGACCGATCCGATGGAGCGGGAGATGCCGAACCTTCCACGCTTCGCCAACCTTGCCATCGAAGACTTAGAAAATAGCAGAACCGGACACTTCCCCGCCAGACGCCGCGAGGCCTTTGCGGATCAGCGTGAGAATGCACGTCGCGACCTAACAGGCATTTGCCGCCGCGCCGCCGCCGACTTCCTCCACATCGATACCGCGAACGACTACGTTCCCGCTTTGATCGGCCTGTTTGACGCACGCACTTCCCGCCGGACATGAGAACCTTTCTCGCCATTCTCCGCATCGGGATCTTTCTCTTACTGTCAGCACTCGCGTTTGTCGGCTGGAAGGCCTTCTCGATCTGGTCGGCTGACACCAAGCCAGTACCAACCGAATCGGCCTGGTCCAAAGTCGACGTCATGGTTGGAGAAGACGTCACCCTCCAGGCTCAGTTCCGCCTCCCCTATCATCAGACTCCGACCGATGTCATTCCGTCCCGCATTCCAGAAGCACTGGTGATCCACAAGCCGAGCTTGCAATGGACACGTGGCAAACTCGGAGTCGACGGATTCCGCGATTGGAAGATACAGTTCGATGCCGTCTTACTCTCGGACGCATCGATTGCCGGTCAGTCGATCGCCTTTCCCCTGACAAGCTGGGGCAAGGGCAAGGGCAATAGTGGCAAGGTGACCGTATCATTGCCTGGTCTGACTTCCGCATACGCAGAAGAAATGCCCGACCAGCCTGCACTCGCGACCGCCGCCTTGAAGGTCGACTCTCCTGCTCCCGAACTCGCCGAGATGGTGGAGATAGAGACCCGTTGGCCTTGGTGGATCATCGCGGTGTTTGCTTCCTTGGGCATCGTCAGCCCTCTGATTCATTGGCTCATCCGCCGCTTGCGGCGTCCTTCGCCACCGTGGGAAACCGCGCAAGTCGAACTCGACCGATTGGGATCTGCGAATGACGACCTGCCGACTCTCTACACTCGCCTAGCGGACATTTTGAAAACCTACACCGGATCCCGCTTTGGCTGCTCTGCCCAAGCGTCGTGCCCACACGAATTCCGCCGACTGCTCGACCAGGTAGAACACGGATCATTGACTGACGAGGTCCGCAGCCGCCTGCACGAACTTCTGTGCGAGACCGACGCCGTCCGATTCGCTCACCAATCCGCAAGCCGTGAAAATTTTGCCGCCGCCCTGGCCCCGGTTCGCGAGTTCGTCAAAGCCACCACCCCGACTTCCTCTTCACGGAATGAACCTGCCTGAATTCGCCCATCCCTGGATCCTGCTTCTACTCGGGCCGCTTGTCATCGGCGCGGCGTGGCGTTTCCGGCGTCCTGCTCCAGCACTGACAGTATCTTCCGTAGAGATCTACCAGCCCGGCAAAAGTCGCCGCCCGTTCCGTTTCCGGATTCCCTTGCTTCTG
>NZ_JBATWY010000018.1:0-23424 GCF_049672945.1 Haloferula sp.
TCTCGACGAAGGTCACGTCGGCGACGCACCACGGCTTGGGGATGGTTTTCTTGGCCATCCGGCCAGAATGGGCCGAAATCCGGGCGAAAGATAGGCTTCAGAAAGGGCGGCGTTTACCCCGCTTACGTTAAGACGGAGGTTTTCGAGACGGATTAGTGCGGGAACGTTTTTGAGACTGCCTCCGACTTTTTTGCGGATGTGCTCGATTTGTTGGTCGGACATCGGGTGAGGAGAGGAGGTCTTTAGGTGGTGCGCCGGGCTGGCCCCGGCACAGGAATGTGCCTGCTCCGAAGGGGGTTTAGGCGAAGAACTTTTTGAGGGTGGTGTCGCTGGGTTTTTTGGTGAGGAGAGAGACGACGACGAGGGTGATGGCGCTGGCGGCGATGATGAGGGTGACGGGCATCATGCCAGCGATGAGAAGTTCCTCTTCCTCCATGCATGGCGGCTTGGTGGCGATGATGTCGTGATAAAAAAGCACGGACCAGACGGACGCGGTGACGAGGATGCAGGAGATGGCGCCGGCTTTGGTGGTGCCTTTCCAGTAAACGGATCCAACGATGAGCGGGAAGAGTCCGGCAAAGCCACTGAAGCACCAGACGCCGAGGGCGAAGACTTGAGCGGTATTCATGAGGGCGCAGGCAAGGCCGTAGGTGACGGCGACGATGAGCAGGATGAAGCCACGGGCGATGAGGACTTTTTGTTTATCGGTGAAGCGGTCTTCACCGAATCTCCGGATGACGATGTCGCGGGTGAACATGGTGCCGAGGCACATGAATTGGGAGTCGAGCGAAGACATGATGGCGGCGAGGACGCCGGCTCCGACGAGGCCGCTGAGGACGGGTGAGAGGACGAGGCTTTCGACCATGCGGCCGAGGATGATGTTTGGGCTGACGCCGGGTGGGAGTGCGCCGATGTGGGCGGCGGCCCACATGCCGATGAGGACGCAGGGGACCCAGACGATCATGATGAAGATGGGATGGGCGACGACGGTGAGTTTGAAGGCTTTGGCACTCTTGGCGGTGAGCCAGTGTTGGAAGAGGTGGGGGAACATTCCGACGGAGAGCGGGATGAAGCAGTAGGTGAAGAACTGGGCCTGGCCGATGAGTCCTTCGCGGGCGGCGCGGGGTTTGGCAAAGTCGCTATCGAGGACGGCCTGACTGGCGGCCTGGAGGCCGCCGAGTTTGCTGGAGATCATCCAGAAGGCGATGACACCGGTGACCATGAAGACGATGGTTTGGAAGGTGTTTGCCCAGACGGCACCGCGAAGGCCGCCGAAGAAGACGTAGAAAAGCACAATGGCGCAGATGGCTCCGCCGCCGACTTCGGGGGGAATGCCGCCGCTGAGGGGGTGGGGGTTTCCGTTGGGGAGGAGTAGTTCGAACTGCTCGGGGAACATGCCTTTGGTGGAAGCCTGGATGAATTTTCCGGCGGCGATGACTCCTACCAACAAGTACGGGATAAGTAGTAGAATGAGGATGGGGAAGAGGATGTAGCCAATGGAGGGGGCGTCGTAGCGATTGCGGAAATACTCGCACTGGGTGAGGTAGCCGTGGCGTTTGCCGACTGCCCAGAGGCGGATGCCGACGAGAAAGAAGACGGCGGAGTGGATGAGGCCGGACCATGAGGCCATCAGGCCGTAGGTGCCGATGCCGGCGGTGTAGGCTTTGCCGGTGGAGCCGACGAGGGCGAAGCCAGTCATGGTGGTGCCGAAGATCGACATCAGCAGGAGGAAGGATCCGACGGTGCGGGAGACAACGAAGAAATCGGCGCTGGTTCCTTTCGAGAAGCGGCTACTGATGATGCCTAGTCCGACAAGGAGGAGGAGGTAGCCGATGATGATGTAGAGGGAAGTCATGAAGAAGTGCCGGGTGAGCAGTGATCAGTGAGCGATGGAAGACGCCGACTAAAGTCAGCGGTCCGGGCTTTAGTCATTGGGTTCGTCGGCCCATTTTTCGATGGCGTGGGGCCAGGCGAATTTCGAGACGAGGAACCAGAAGATGGCGGCGGTGATTGAGAAGCCGGCGTGGTAGGCGAGGCCGATGGGGAGGAAGCCGAAGACGAGCGTGGTGTTCCCCCAGTTCCAGAAGTCCTGGTGGAGGACGAAGAGGATCACGAAGACGATGATGGAGATGAGGGCGGGAAGTTTCATGGGAAGATAGTCATAGATTCATGACCGGGACGGATCATGCCACTGCGGTTTTTTTGAAGATGAGGGCGGGACGCCCTCGCTCCCCTATTTTGATTTGATCGCGTAGAGGTGGGTCATGGTGGCGATGTAGAGGACGTCGTTGGCGACGATCGGGCTGCTGTAGATCGGGGCGTCGAAGCTAAACAGGCCGAGCTCCTTCTTCTCGCGACCGGTGGCGAGGACGTGGACTTCACCGTCTTCAGTGGGGAGGAAGACCTTGCCGTCGGCAACGAGGGTGCTGCCCCAGATGCGGGATTGCGTTTCGTGAACCCAGAGCTGCTTGCCGGTCTTGATGTCGATGCAGTGAAGGTCGCCGTCGTATTCCGCTTGGTAGATCAGGCCGTCGTGGATGCTGGCGGTGGAGATGGAGCGGCCGATGTCTTTGAAGGTCCAGACGGGTTTGCCGGAGGCATCGAAGCAGGTGAGGATGCCGATGCCGTCGCCGTGCTCGGGGTCCTGACCGGAGACGGCGTAGACGTGGTCATCGTAAACGACGGTGGTGCCGATGATTTCAGAAGGTCCTCTGAAGGTGGCGTATTTGATCGGCTCGCCCTTCGGGTCGCCGCCTTTGAATCGATAATCGACCGGGTTGACGTCGAAGCTCCAGACTTCCTTGAGGACGTCGAGTTCTTCGTCTTCGTCGAAGGTCGGTTTGGGCTCGAAGGCGTAGGCAAAGCCGTCGCCACCACCCCAGACGATGCGGTCCTTGCCGCCGAGTTTGCCGTAGGCGGGCGAGGACCAGGAGGCGTGGAGGACGCGCTCGGAGACGCCGGAGATTTCCTCGCCGACGAGGGTGCCCTTTTCGACGTCGAGGGCGACAAGTGCGGGTGCGAGCGGAGCAGGGATGTTGGTGTGGGACCAGTCGACGCCATTCGAGGTGGCGGTGTAGAGGATGCCATCGACGATGACGGGTGAGCAGGAGGAGACATTGTGCGGGAAGACGCCGAGCTCTTCGCGCATGTCATAGATCCAGATGATGTCGGCGGACTCGGGGCCGACTTCGTAGGGTTGGGCGGGATCGGCGGTGGAGTATTTGGCTTCGTCCTTGAAGGGGCCGGCGTTGCCGTTGCTCATGCCGGCGGTGTCGAGACAGACGACTTCGCCGCGGTTGGTGACGATGTAGGCTTTGTCGCCTTGGACAACGGGCGAGGAGCAGAGGCCGACGTATTCCCAGTCGGAGACTTTGCCGGCGCCGAGTTTGGGGATGATGAGTTGCCAGAGGAAGTCGCCGGTCTTTTCATCGAAGACCATGAGCACGCCGCGGTCGCCGGTTTGTTTGGGGTTGCGCGGGACTTCGTTGTTGGTGCCGACGTAGACGCGGCCGTCGGCGACGACGGTGTTGCCATAAGTCTGGGAGCCGAGTTTGGTGGCCCAGAGGATGTTCTTGGCGGAGGAAAGATCGACTTGTTCGTCGTCGCCGATCTCACCGGGATTGATTTCAGTGGGGAGGTTGCTGGCGTTGCCGACCATGTTGCGGTCGGGGGTGCGGCCCCACATGGGCCAGTCTTCGGCGAGGGAAGGGAGAGCCATGGTGGCTGTGAGAGCGAGAAGGTAGTTTGGAAGTTTCATGGATATCGGGCCGGATTGCTGGTTTTCAGTGTTCGGTTTTCAGCGCTTGGAGGCTGGACGTTTGCTTTGAAAGGGATTGAGGAGGGATTTGAGTTGTTTGGCGGCGGCGGGGGTGAGGTTGTAGCGGAGTTGGTAGTCGCCGGAGATGTAAATGATTTCTTCGCAGCTGAAGCAGATGATGGCGTGATCCTTGGTCCAGCCGCGACGCCAGTTGAGGGACCAATCGGCGTGGAAGCCGCCGCAGCGTTTCTTTTCTTTCCACTCGGTGAGGTTGGCGGAGTCGGCGATGATTTTTTTGAGGCTTTCGGTGGTGGCGGGGTCGAGCTTCTGGTCGGGCTTGTAGAAGAAGAAGCCGGTGATTTGCTGAGTGTCCTTGCGTTTGGCTTCGGCGGTGAAAAATTCGGTTTCTTTGGCGGGGTGAGGAAGGCCTTCGGCGAGGCCGAATTTTTTGGCTTTGGCGAGGGCGAGGCGGGCTTCTTCGGAGGCGTCGACAGGGAGGTCTTCGTGCGGGTGGGCGAAGCTTGTTAGAGTTGAGATGAAAAGTATGGAGAGGATGCGGAGCATCTTTGGAGTGCGAACTGAGGAACAACGAAAGCGCGCGAAATGAGGCGCAATTTTTGGAGCTTGGGTTGAGGAGTTTGGTGGGGGTTCGGAAGAAGCCGACTAAAGTCAGCGGTCCGGGCGCTGAGGCGGCTCGGACTTGGTGTTCTTAGTTGGCGCTCTCGAGTTTGATGTTGTCGATGTAGACGCGTTTCTGGGACTGCGGGGAGAAGGCGAAGACGCCGGGGGCGCCTTGGGGGTGGCAGTGCTTGACGGGGACTTCGATGGTCCAGTCGGCAGGTTCGTCTTCGTCGCGTGGCCAGACTTTGGCGAAGACGGTTCCGGTGCCGTCTTCATTACGCTTCACATGGGTTTTGAGGGTGTAGAAGGTGTTTGGTTTGATCTTGAATTTCACCGATTGGCTGACGCGCTCGTAGTTCGAGGAGACTTCGAGGATCTGGGAGTTGCCGACGAGGGCGATGAGGTAGCGTTGGTTGACGAGGCCGACGCTGGACATGATGCGGCGGTTGCCGTCGGTGGCGACATCGGCCTGGAGGATGTAGTCGCTTTCATCGACGTGGCCGAAGAAATTCATGGTTCGCTGGAAGAGGACGTTGTCGAGGCGGTTGGCGAGGACCTTGGAGCCGTCCTTTTCGAGGACATACCATTTGATGCGGGCGCCGAGCCATGGGAGTGGGGGGAAGTTGACGGCTTCGGTTTCGTCGAACTCGTTTTTCATGCTGAGTTCGATGGCTTCGAAGTCTTCGCTGTAGCCGGGTCCGG
Organism: Haloferula sp.; assembly: GCF_049672945.1. Taxonomy (NCBI): domain Bacteria; kingdom Pseudomonadati; phylum Verrucomicrobiota; class Verrucomicrobiia; order Verrucomicrobiales; family Verrucomicrobiaceae; genus Haloferula; species Haloferula sp. The sequence goes on from NZ_JBATWY010000018.1 coordinate 5,081, forward strand.
CGACGACGCGGCCGCGGGTGGTGGCGCCCATGCCGTTGAAGGTGGCTTTGAAGGCGCCGGCGGAGAGTTTGGCGTCGGGTCCGGCAGTGAGGGTGTTGCCGTCGAAGGTGGCGTCGACCTTGGCTTTGACTTTGGCGGTTGGGGGGATGAAGGCTTCCCATTTTTCAGGGGTGACTTCTTGGACGCGCTTGCCATTGGCATCGAGCCCGAAGACTTGGAAGCTTTCGGATTGGCCGGGTTTGAGGGCGAATTCGGCGGGGACGATTTGGAGTTGGGTGATTTCGCCGGGTTCAGCTTGTTCAGGGGCAGGAATGTCGCTGCTCGTGAAGGTGCCATCCTTGCTGCCCCAGCAATGGAGTTTGGATTTGGTGACGAGGTAAACTTTGCCGCCCCAGATGGCGGGGGCGCCGAGGCAGTTTTCGGCGAGTTTTGCTTCGGAAAGAACTTCGCCGCCGGATTCTCCGGGTTTGACGACGTAGAAGTGGCCGTCGAAGAAGGGGACGTAGAGCTTGCCGTCGCCGTAGGTCGGGGAGGCGTGGATCTGGTCGGGGGCGAGCTTTTCACGCCACAGGGTTTTGCCGGTTTCGGGGTCGGTGCAGAGGAGTTCGCCGGTGTTGATGGTGGTGAAGAGTTTGCCTTGGGCGAAGACGGGTGAGGAGGTGAAGGCCGTGTAGTCGTCGTTGCGCCAGACTTCGGCATCCTTTCCGAGGACGAGTTGTTCCTTCGGATAGGTGGTGGGGATTTTGATGCAGATCATGCGTCCGGTGGTGGAGGCATCGAGGTTCTCCGAGCCGTGGATGGCGATGAGTTTGTCGTCGCCGTAAAGAATGACCTGGGAGTTCACGCCGCCGGCGGAAATGGGCATGCGCCAGAGCGGGTTGCCGGTGTTGGCATCGATGCAGTAGACGTTGCCATCGCCGCCGCCGGCGTAGAAGACGTCGTGGTCGCCGAGCTTGGCGAAGACGGGCATGGCGAAGGAGGAATCGACGGGGCGGACGCCGGGTGAGGAGTACCAGACGATCTCGCCGGTGATTTTATCGAAGGCGTAGAAGCGGTCCTGGGCGGGTCCGGTGAGGCCCCAGTTGGCGGTGACGCAGTGGAAGATGACGAGATTGCCGTGGACGGCGGGCGATCCGGTGCGGCCGTTGGGGAAAGTGAGGCGACCGAATTCCTCGATCATTGAGATTTCCCAGAGCTGTTTGCCATCGCGGGTGAAGGCGACGCAGCGGCCGTTGGAGGTCTGGAGGTAGACGTTTCCGGTCTCGGGGTCGACGATCGGGGCACCGATGCCGTAGCGGTTGTAAACGACGTCGGAGATGTAGTCGGAGAAGCGGGCTTCCCATTTTTTCTCGCCGGTAACGGCGTCGAGGCAGATCAGGGCTTCCTGGGTGTCTTCGCCTTTTTCGCCGTAGAAGCCGAAGGCGTAGAGGAGGCCGTCTGCGATGACGGGAGTGCCGCCGCCCTGGATTTCGTAGGTCCAGAGTTCGTTGCCGGCTTTGAGGTCGGTGGGCAGGTCCTTTTCGAGCGAGGCTCCGGTTTGAAGGGGGCCGCGCCAGTTGATCCAGCCGGTGACTTCGGCATGGAGAATGGGGCCGAGCGCGAAGCTGGCGGCGAGCGCGAGGGAGATGAGAGGTTTCATGGGCGAAATGCTGGATAGGGAATCTTAGGTTTCAAACGGGGCTGGCTTGGCAGACTTTTCAACCGTTTGGGCGGATGCTGAAGGATTTTTCCGGTGAGGGAAGGGAGAAGGCAATTTTGGGAGGAAGGGGTCTTCTTGTGGGAAGATGGAGGGGGAGCTGGCGGGCAGGGCGGGAGCGCCCTTGCGCCCTTGCGCGCTTAGAACGTGGCGGTGACGCGGACGCCGAACTGCTGGGGAGCTCCGGGGGCGCCGGCGAAGATCTGGGGATTGATGAAGGTGTAGTATTCCTCGTCGGTCAGGTTGGTGCCGTAGAGGGCGATGCTGTAATTCTCGGTGGCGTAGCCGATTTCGGCATCCCAGGTGAAGGCGGAGCCTTGGGAGAAAAACGCCGTGTTGGCGGCATCGAACTTCGTCGGGCCGAAGAAGCGGGCGGTGGTGCCGACGTAGAAGCCGCTATCGAAGTCATACTGCAGGCCGAGGCTGCCGGTGTATTCGGGGACGAAGGGAACGGTGTTCCCGTCGTAGTTGATGCCAGGGGTGAAAGGATCGGCGAAGGAGTCGAATTCGGCATCGGTGTAGCCGATGCTGCCGCGGACGGTGAGGCCGTCGACCGGCGCCCAGGCGGCATCAAGTTCGAGGCCTTTGGCGGTGACTTCCTGGGCATTGACGATGAAGAAGTCGGTCGAACGGAAGGCGCGCGGTGCCGAGAAGTTCAGCTGGTAGTCGTCGATCTGATCCCAGAAGGCGCGCGCGCCGAGGCGCAGGTTGTAGGCGGGGCAGTCGTAGCTGAATCCGATTTCGTTCGACCAGTTTTGCTCATCGCTGTAGGCGGCGAGGGCGGGGTTATCGACATAGGCGGAGTAGCCGGCGGGCTTGATGCCAAGGCCAGAGCGGAAGAAGACTTCGAGGGCTGGGTGGATGGCGTAGGTGACGCCGACGACGGGCGAAACATACACGTCGTCCTGGCTGTCACGAACGATGTCGTCGCCGGGGATGGGGTCGCGTTGGAGGCGTGAAATTTCGGTATCGTAGTAATCCACGCGCAGTCCGGCGTCGAAGCTGAGTTGATCGGTGGCTTGCCAGGTGGTGTTGGCGAAGGCGGCGAGGTTGAGCTGCTCGATGTCGAAAATGGTGGTTTCGATGAAGCCTGGGAAAAGCTGGCGGGCAGCGACGCCGGCGTTGTCTGTCCAGAGTTGGAAAAGTCCGGCACGCCAGGTCAGAGGACCGTCGTCGTTCGAGGTGAAGCGGATTTCGTTTGAGATAAGGTCCTGACCTTGAATGATGAGTGAACGAGCGTCGGCGCGCGGATTGTTCGAGAGGTCGAGGTCGGCGGTGGAGGGGTCGAGATCCCAGGTCTGGAAGCTGGAGATGGTTTCCATTTGTCCCCAGTGGAAGTCCTTCCGCGAGTGCAGTGAAATCTGGTAGCGGTCGAGGTCGGTTGAGCCTCGGAAGTCGTTGGTCTCGATGAAGGGGTCGGGGCTGAAGAGCGAGGTGAGGCGCTGGGAGCCGTCGCGGACGTATTCGGCGAGGAAACGCAGGCGGAGTTCGAAGTCTTCGTTGGGATTCCAGTAGAGGTTGATCAGGCCGCCGTTGACTTCACGGTCATCGGATTCGCCGCCGAGAAAGATGTTCTTGATGTATCCATCCCGTTTGTCCTGAAAGAGTTGGACCGAGTAGGAGAAGTCGCCGCCGAGGGGGCCGGAATTGAGCAGGCGAAGGCCGATTTGATTGTAGGAACCGTATTCTGCCGTGAGTTTGGTAAACTGGCTTTCGGTCGGGCCGGGGGTCGTCATTTCGACCATGCCGGCGGCCCCATTCCTGCCGAACCATGGTCCTTGAGGGCCGCGGTAGACGCGGATTTCGGAAAGTTCGAGAAGGTCTGAGGGATAGGTATAGGCGTCGCCGAGTGGGACGTCATCGACGTAAAGGCCGACGGCGGGCGGTCCGAAGAAAAGGGTGTTGGTTGAGCCGCGCATGGCGACGACCTGGCCGTAGCCGCGCGAGTCGGGCGAGACGATGTTGAAGCCGGGGACGATGCCGGTGAGGTCGGAGAGGGTTTCGACTTGGAAGAGATCGAGGGTGTTCGGGGAAAGGACACTGACGGCGGTTAGACTTTCATCGGCGCGCTCGGCTTCGACGATGGTTGTCGGGAGGGTTTCGATGTCTTGTTGTGCGGCGGCCAGGGAGCTCATGAGGGCAGTTGCGGCGAGGGTGATTCTGGTGGCGTGCATTCGGGCTGAGTTTGGGACTGGTTCTCGACGGGTCAATCTTTCGCTAGCGGAGGAAAAAATTTTCAGTAGGCTGGCGTAGGAAGCCGATTACGCACATGAGAGACCTGTTTTTCCCAATTGTTGCCGCGAGTTTCGTCATCGCCTCGTCTTTGCCCGCTGATGACGTGAGTACTTGGCGGAATGGAGGAAATGGACTGTTTCCCGAAGCGAAGCCGGCGCTGGATTGGGAGGATGACGCGAAGGTGAAATGGGTGACACCTCTCAAGTCGCGGAGCAATGCCTCGCCGATTTTGGTAGGCGGCAAATTGTTCTTCACGGCCGAGCCGGCGACCCTGATCTGTGCGGATGCGGAGACCGGCGAAATCCTGTGGGAAAAATCGAATGAGTATGGAGATCTCATCGAGCGGACACCTGAGGAGATATTGAAAGCGGAAGCGGCGAAGATGAAGGCGGAGTTGGCGGCGAAGGAGATTGAGCCGTTAGAGCGAGATCTGTATCGCGCGGAGCGACAGCTGCGACGCAAGAAGGGCGATGCGGAACTGAAGGGTCGGGTGGAGGAGCTGACCAAGAGGATCGCGGAGCTGAAGGAAAAACATGGTGTTGCGGCGTCACAGGACGCGAAACCCCCGGCACACGATACGAACGGTTATTCGTCTTACACCCCGGTTTCCGATGGCGAGCGTGTCTACGCCTGTTTCGGCATCGGCGTGGTGGTGGGCTATGATTTCGAGGGAAATCGGATCTGGCACAAACGTTTGGAAAACCCGGATCACAACTGGGGCGGCGCCACTTCGCCGACCTTGGTGGGAGGGAAGCTGATCGTGCGCTTCAAGGATTACCATGCGCTCGATCCGGCGACGGGTGAGCAGCTTTGGACGGCACCATCCGAAGGCATCGTGTTCAATGCTCCGGCGAATTTTGAACTCGAAGGGAAGCCGTATTTGATCACCGGACGTGGGGAACTGATCCGGGTGGCGGACGGGGAGAAGCCTTGGTCGGCCTCATACGAGGTGAAAGCCAAGCCGTGGTGTTTCATGAATACTCCGTCGGTTGTCGGCAATCGCGTTTACTTTGCGCACGGCAGCGAAGGTCAGCAGGGCGATGCCTACTGCCTTGAGATTCCGGCGACGGTGGCGGAGCTGGAGAAGGACGGACTGAAGGAAGTCTGGTCCGCGGAAACGGTGAAGAACCGCTACTATTCGTCACCGCTGGTGGTGGATGGAATCGTCTACCTGATTTCCCGGGACTACGATTTGCAGGCACTCGATGCGGCCAGTGGCGAGCTGCTTTATGAACAGAAGATCAAAGGTCTGACGGGGACGGCCTATCCGAGCCTGACGCTGGCGGGTGGGGTGATTGTCGTTGGAGCCGAAGATGGGCGCGTGGCGTTTGTGAAGCCGGGAAAGACCTACGAAGAGGTGGGCAGAACGGAGATCCAGCCATTCCGAAGTTCGCCGATTTTTGCGGATGGGGTGGGCTATGTGCGGACGCAGGAGTCGTTGCTGGCGATTGGTGACTGATCGGGCGGCCGGAAAGCCGCCTTGCCCACCCATGGCGCTTGGGAAAGCGCCACTCCGATGCGAAGCGCCAGTCCTTGCTTGCGATCGTGCTTTTTGGGTCTAGATTCGCCGATCATGAAAGCTTCTGCATTTCTCCTGGTGATGGCCGCGATGGTTGGCACTTCCGCGGCTCAAGACTGGCCTCGCTATCTCGGCCCGGACGGGAATGCACGAGTGGACGGAAAGATTTCGACCGATTGGGGGTCGAACAAGCCGAAGGAGCTGTGGCGGATGGAGCTGGGCTCGGGTTGCACGAGCTTTGCCGTGGCCGGAGGCAAGGCGGTGGTGATGGGGAATGATGGCAACAAGGACACCGTCTGGTGTCTTGATGCCAAGACCGGAGCCGTGATTTGGAAGTATTCGTATGAAGAGGATCTGAGCCCGAAGATGTATGACGGTGGCCCGAATGCCACGCCGACGATCGATGGAGATCGGGTCTACACGCTGAGCAAGACCGGTAATCTTTTCTGTCTCTCAATGGCGGACGGCCAGCCGATCTGGCACCAGCACTATCAGTCGGACTTCGGTGGTGCGGCTCCCTCTTGGGGCTTCTCGGCATCGCCGATCGTCAGGGGATCGGTCATTTACTGTCTCCCCGGAGCCAAGGATGAGGCGGTGTATGTTCTCGATGCCAAAACAGGCAAGGTGGTTTCGAAGTTCGGTGGCAAGACCAAACCCGGCTACGCGGCACCGGTGTTTTTTGACTTCAAGGGCACGCCTGCGATGGCGTGCTTTTTCGGAAGAGATCTGATCGGCTACAACGTGAAGACGGGCAAGGAGATGTTCGAGTTCAACTGGCGGACTTCCTACGACGTCAACGCGAGCAATCCCCAGTATCATGACGGGATGATGTTCCTCGCCTCCGGTTACGGTATGGGCTACGCGGTGATCGATGTCACCAAGAGCAAGCCGACGGTGCTTCACAAGGAAGAGGATACCCGGATGATTTTTCAGAACAGCATTCTGTTGGATGGAGATATTCTCGGGGTGTTTGGTGACAAGAACATCAACGCCGAGTTGATCCGGATGGACATGAGGTCGGGCGATATTCGCTGGCGCGAAAAAATGCCCGGGACGCGTGGGAGTTCCCTGATGGTCGGTGACACCATGATAGTGCTTTCGGAAAAGGGCGACCTGATCGCTGGCAATCCTTCGAAGACGGGATGGAAGGAATATGGAAGGATCAAACCGCTCTCGGGTGTTTGCTGGGCCCCGGTTGCTTACGCCGACGGCATGATCTTCGCGCGGAACAACAAGGGCCAGGCGGTCTGCTTGAGCGTGAAATAACCCTAGCGCGATTGGCCACTGATTTCGATCAGGCGGAATTCCGCCGGGTCGTTGAAACTTCCGAAGCCGACGGCGCCGGAGCGGAAGTCGGTGTCGAGGGCCGTCATTGCGGGGGTTGCGCTGCCATCGACGTAAACGGCTATATGGCCGTCAGCGGCATGGGTCAGGCGGAATGAATGCCACGCCGAACCCAGTGCCGGACTCGGCATGGCCGGAGATTGGATCGCGGTGCGGGTGCTGCCATTCACCTTCATGATGACATTGTGGGTCAGGCCGTCGGATAGCGAACTCAAGTGAACGTAGTAGAAGTGCGTTTCGTCCTGGTAACCGAAAACGAGGCAGATGTCGCGATTCACGGTTGTTTCGGGTTCGAGGGTCCGGGCTTCGATGGTGAGGGTGAGATTCCGCCATTCTCCTGGAGTCAGCACGTAGGCACCTGGCCGGCGGACCATGCCGGAAACCTGGGCTGGGATCGAGTCGAGCGAGACGAGATTCTCGCCGAAGGTCCAAGTGCTTCCTGGTGAGAGCCGCAGGCCTCGAGGTGCTTCCGAGTCGGGGAAGGTCGAGGTCCAGGTGGTGTCGTAGAACTTGCGCGGCGAGTGCTCGACGACTTGGAAGAAGCGCCAGGGAACATCGACGGGCTGCACGAAGCTTGCCGCGCTGCCATCACCTTCGACGAAGTCTCCGACGGGCGACCAGTGGTCGAGATCATCGCTGAAGAACAGACGCAGAGCATGGTTTGGCCGGGTGGGACAGGTGACGGCGGCAGTGGTGGGAGTGAGGGGAGAGATGGAGGTGCGCAGCGCCTTTTCACCGAGCGGATCATCGAGCGTGATTCCGGGAAAGAGGTAGAGATCGTCGAGAGAGAGTGGATCGTTCCGGGCGCTCGTCAGGCTGGATGCAAAGCTGAGGAAGTGCGTGATCGGTGCTTCGGCGGAAGTGCGGAAGTAGATTTCCTCACCCAAGGGTGTGGGGGAGAGGTAGGGGCCTCCCTTGATCCATGCCCGCCAAGTCTGGCCGCCGGAGGCGATGCCGCGATTGCTGCAGACCAGCCAAATTTTGTACCAGGTGTTGCCGTCGATGGAGGGCGGCGTGGTGCTGATGAAATCGTCGACGCCAGGGACTCCACCAAAGAGCTCAAGGGTTCCCGGAGGTGAGATTCTAAGTTGAGCGGCGAGATCGCTTTCGGTGTAGAGCGCAGAGTCGGGGGGATTCAGGGCGCTCAGCCCGACACTCTGCAGGAGATCCGTCGAATCGGCCCGCACGCGGAGAAAGAGGGTGAGGGACTGGCCGACCTGCGTGGCGAAGGGCAATTCGCGGGCGGCGATGGCGAGGGGGTTGGCGGCCGATGTCGACGAGGCGGCGCGCTGGAGGTAGCGGTTGCCGTCCGCTTCGGTGATGATGCTGGCGGATTGGGATCCACTGTTCGGAAGCTGCCATGAGCTGAGTGGGTTGGGGCCTTCGAAATGGTCGATCAAATGCCAGACCGGATCGGGAGGAGCGAGGAGATTGGCGTGTCCGACATCGATGTGGAGGTCATCGAAGTAGATTGCCGAAGTGGTGGCGGCATTCGAGCCGGGCGACAGTTGCCAGAAGAAGGACTTGAGCGTGCCGATGCTCCCCGCGGGGAAGGGAATGCGGGTGCGGATCAGGGTGGCTGCCGAGTAGTCGCCTCCTTCGAGATAAAGATCCCAGACATCGTCGTCGTGATCGATGACGACCCACACCGAATACCAATGATTGGGAATGAGGGAAGCGATGGATTGGAAAGAGCTTCCGTTTCGGACTTCGAGGCTCGGCGGGGTGGCATTCTGGTCGCCGCTTCTGAAGGTGGTGATGAGGTCAGAACTTGAGCTCGGGTTCTCCTGATCGCTGATGCCAAAGACGGCGCTGTGATTCGAATCGGTCGTCAGGAAGCGAAAGAAGAGCGTGGCGTGACCTCCGTCTGGAATCTCCGGAATGGGAAGGTGGGCGTCGAGTGGCTGGCTGCCATTTGAACGGATGCGGAGGCTGCGGTTGGCGGAACCTTCGATGGGGTCGTCGACGATTTGGGCAGTTGTTGTCGGCTGGGTGATGAGTTCGTGTTCCCCGTTTTCAAAGTTTCGGAGGAGCGCCCAATCGGTGGGCGAGCCGGTGGGTGCGGCGGCGGTGCCGCTGGGGTCGGGATCCTCGAGAACACGGTAGATGCCACCGTTTTGCTTCGAGAGCAGGTAGAACTCGCCATCGTGATCGATGCCGAAGCGGAGATCGGCACGGCTTTTTCCGAGGATGGAAAGGAAGGTGGTCTGGGTGCCTGCTGATTTGATATTGAGGTGCTGAGGCGGGGCCGGCGTGTCGCCCGTGAAGGTGACGGCTTGAAGCGTCATGTCGGCTTCGTCCGTGACAAAGAGCCGGCCGGTCTTGATGTCACCGAAGAGGTATTTGCCTTCGAGGGCAGGAAGGTCGGAACCCCGATAGACAAAACCTCCGACGACTGCGACGTCACCCTCTCCGCGGTCATACTGGGAGACGGGATAAGTCAGTCCATCATCATCAGGAAAAGGGATCGGGTAGATCCCGTCGTTGACATCGGGATCGATGAGGAACGCGCCTTCACGATTGGGCCAGCCATGGTTGCCGCCCTTCACCACCAATTCGATCTCTTCAATGGAGTTCTCACCAATGTTCCCGCAGAACATCTTGTGGCTCCCGGAGCGGTCCCATGAGATCCGATGGGGGTTGCGGAAACCGTAGGCATAGATTTCGCGGACGACGGCCGCACCGTTGCTTGGTCTCGGGTCAGGGGAGTTTATGAAAGGGTTGGTGGAGGGGATGAGGTAGGCGCCATTGGCCGAGGTGCTGAAGTCGCCGGGCGTGTGGCCGGTGGCAAGCAGAGGGGTGATTCGTAGAATCGTTCCGAGAGCGGAGTCGATGCTGCCGGTGTTGTTCGGTTCATCCACGGCGGCGACGAGAGCGCCACCGTCTCCGACACAGATGAAGAGGCAGCCGTAGTTTTCGGAAGTCGGCGTGGCGTTGGGATCGAAGGCGATTTCCTGAAGGCCGTGGATATGGTAGGCGAACCCGATGCGGACGATTTCGCGGCGGGTGAAATTGTCCGGACCGAGGGTGATGGCGGAAGCCTCGGCGTCATTGAGGGTCCACTCGGTGATGATGCCGACCTGGGAATTCGATGAGGATTCGGGGCCCGTGAAGTCGAGCGTGCCGGATGCGGCCTCGGTGTGGGACGTGTAGAATTTGCCGTAACCCGGTGCGCTCAGGGTGTCGAATTCGGGATGGAAATCGAAGGAGGTGAATCCGGCACCGAGTCCCGGCGTGTCGACGAAAGACGGAAAGTGATCGCGCAGGTCGAGGAACTCGGTGGCGGTTGATGCGCTCTTGTCGGCAATGACCCACAGTTGACCGCGCAGGTCGTTGCAGAACAGGCGGGTGCCGTCCGGGCAGGGTTTGAGGTGATTGATGCGGGCCTTCACCGAGGATCCGCTGCTGGCGGGGATCGTCAGCCAATGCTCAAGCTCGACCGACAGGCCCGACGGCAGGATTGGAGGAAGTGGGTCGGTGATTTGGGCACGGAGGATGCTGCCTGCGCCCAATGAAAGGAGCAGAGAAGCCATCCAGGCGGGTGAAGTCTTTCGGGGAGAATACCTCATGGGCGGTGGGGCGATAGGAGCCACCCTTCGAGGAAAATGACATTAGTTTGGATATCTGATGGATCAAGTCACAGGGTCCCATCCGGACGAATCACCGGAATGATCGCCGTAGCACACGCGTTCGCGGGACTTTCCCAACTTGTCCCGAGGGCGAGAATCATTAATTTAATGAAGTAATGTTGATTTCCCCCTGAGTGATTCATGGCTGAAGACTCCCAATCTTTCAGTGCTGCAGGCAGCGGCTCTCATCTGGCAACCCGCGAATCGGGTGGCGAAGGGTGGACCGGCTGCGGAGACGTTGGCGGCGAGTGGCGTCGTGCCTGTGAGAAGTTCCCGGCTGAAATCGCGATCGCTTGGGATGAGGGGTCGTGGACTTACGCTGAGCTTGGCGAACGCGTCGAGGTTCTGGCATGCAGGCTTTTAGCTGATGGCGTCCAGCCGGGTGATCGGGTCGGGGTCTCGATGAGGGAGCGGAGATTCTGGCCACTCGCGATGTTGGCTGCCGCCCGCGCGGGGGTGGTTTATGTGCCGCTCGATCTGAGTGTTCCGGAACCGCGCTTGCGCGCGATGATTGCGGATGCCGGACTGACGCGCGTCATCAGCGATGACGAGGATGTGGCCAAGGGCTTCTCCTGTGATTGGACGCCGGTCGAGGCGAACGCAACGCCACGCGAATCGCTTGAATCTACTAGGTCTGACGTATTTGCGATGCTCTATACTTCGGGTTCCACGGGTATTCCAAAAGGAGTGATGATCGACCATTCTGGTGTGATCAATGAGGTGGTCGCTCTTGGTCGGATGCTGGATTTTGGGCCAGGTGACCGGCTCATGCAGTTCAGTTCCCCGGGGTTTGATGCTTCACTGGAAGAAATGCTTTCCTGCCTGCTGTGCGGAGCGACCTTGGTGCCGAGGTCCAACTCGGCGATGGCCGATTTTTCGAGCTTCACAGCCTATGTGGAAGCCCGAGGGATCACGATTCTGGATCTGCCAACCGCCTTTCTCACTGCTTGGTGTGGATCGATGGTCGAAGCAGGGGCAAAGCTTCCCAGCAAGGTGCGCGCGGCGGTCACCGGTGGTGAGAGGTTGTCCGCTCAGGCGCTGAGTGATTGGCAGGAAAGCGGTGGGCGTCAACTTCAGTTGCTGAACACCTATGGGCCCACCGAGGCCTCGATTGTGGCCACCTGGCAGATGATCGAAGGCGATTGGAATGAGGAGGGCGATCCGCCGATTGGTGTTCCGCTGCCGGGTTATCGAGTCCGGATCGAAGCGGGTGAGACTGAAGAGTGGGGTGAGCTTTGGATTGGAGGCGTGGGTGTTGGTCCGGGCTACTGGAATCGGCCCGAACAGACCGCGGCCTCTTTTCGTAAAGTTGATGGCGAGCGCTGGTACCTGACGGGTGATCTTGCGAAGTGGGACGATCAGGATCGGCTTGTTTTTGGTGGTCGGAAGGATGATCAGCTCAAGATCCGTGGCCATCGGATCGAGCCTGACGAAGTGATTCGGCTGCTCGAGTCGGATTCGCGAGTGGCGGCCGCCCACGTGGGTGGAATTGAGACCGAAAAAGGCACGCAGTTGGCCGCATGGGTGAAGTGGAATGGCGAGGTGCCGGATGACTGGGCCAATCAACTTCGCGTTTTTCTGCGGGAGTCCCTTTCGGAAGCTTCCGTGCCGGTGCGCTGGGCGCGGGTCGAGGAGTTCAAGCTCACGGAGCGCGGCAAGCTCGACCGCCGGGCTCTGCCCACTCCGGGCTTGGCGGGTGCTCCTTCGTTTTCCCCCCTGGAGACGGATTCCGAGCGGGCTTTGGCTGGGATCTGGTCGTCGCTTCTGGATGTTCCCCAGATCAGTCGGGAAGATGACTTCTTTGATCTCGGCGGCAGTTCGCTGCTGGCCTTGCGCTTGTTCGGAATGATCCGTTCGAAGTTGGGAGTCAGTCTCCCGATGGCGGAACTACTACGTGACTCGAAGTTGAAGGCGCTTGCCAAGGTCATTGATACCGACGGTGGTGTGTCTGGTGACGGCATTCCCGCAGTGATTCCTCTGCGGGAAGGCAGTGGTCGCGAGCCGCTGTTCTGCATTCATGGTGGGGATGGCGGGGTGATCTTTTATCGGGAACTGGCGTCGCATCTCGCGAAGGGAGTGCCCCTGTTGACGATCGAGTCTCCGGAGTTGTCTGTCGAAGGTGCGGTCGAGGTGGGTAGCATTGAAGAGATGGCGGGTCGTTATCTCCAGGCGGTGAAAAGGCGGCAGCCGAAAGGGCCCTATCACCTGGCCGGTTATTCCTTCGGAGGCGTGATGGTCTACGAGATGGCGCGGTTGCTGAGGAGAGATGGCGAAAAGGTCGCATTTCTCGGGCTTTTTGATACGGAGAATCCTGCGAAGAAGTGGCGTAAGTACGGGTTGAGAGAACGTATGGGCGTCTATTGGAGAGCACACTCATGCTTTCCCTGGCTGTCGCGCTGTGGTCTGCTGATGAGCCGGACGATCGAAGGCATTGCCACGAATCTGCGGGTGAAAGCAGAGGTCAGGGCGGCCAGTGAGGCCGGTGTGACGGAGCCGCATAGTGCGCTGCGAATGCTGCAGGTGCGGGAGTCCCACGGAGCGGCGATGGACGCCTATGTACCACTGCCGCTCGACGTGGAGGTGATTCTTTTTAAGACCGAGGCCGTCGATGACAAATTCGAGGTCGCGCCTGACTATGGGTGGAGCGATGTGGTCGAGAAACTCACGATTGTCGATGTACCCGGTGAGCACCTGACGATGTTCGACTCCGAGCACGTTGAGGATCTGGCGCGGCAAGTGGATGAGCATCTGTGATCTTGGAAGCGGTGATGGCTTTATGGGAATCATCGAGGGTTGCTCTTGGCCAAGGGCGTGCTGTAGTTCGTGGTGATGGGGTTGCCATTTGATCCAGAAGAGATATTCGGCGTGGCGCTGGTTGATACCTTCCGCCGGACTCTCCTTTTCATTGCGTGTACGGTCGGGGCTTCGCTGCTCGCTTGCATGGCATTGGGGATGGGAGAAGCAGTCGTCGGTCTTGACCCGGGCGAAATTGCCGAATGGCTGCCCTATTTCTGGTTCCTGTTTCTCGCACCCTTAGTCTCCGGCTGGGGCGTGCTCTATGTGCCTTGCGTCCTCGGCGCCGGTTTTGCCTTCGCGACTGGGCAAGGGAGTTTGTTCCGACCCTTTCTGGCTTTTCTTGGCATCCAGTCGCTGCTGATTGTCTTCACCGCAAGCGGGTTTGAGTGGGAATGCCTCGTATCCGTGATTGCCCTGGTGGGCTGCTACGGGGGGATCGTTTGGTTGGGTCTGCTGCTGGAACAGAGATGGCGGCGGAAGTCGGAAGAGCACTTCATGAGTCTGGCGATCGAGAATCAGCAGCGTCGCGAGGGCTTGCGGGAGGACTTCGGCACGGATGCGTTCGACGAGCTGAATGATGGTTCTTGAATCGGGGGCGGGCAGGATCCCACTGTCCTGACATGGCGAAAATTGGCGAACGGGTGGCCCTGACGGTGCTGCGGGAGGCTCCTCCGGGGATATTCCTCGACGGAGGCGACGAGCTCGGTGAGGTGCTGCTGCCAAGGAGGGAATTTCCACCGATGTGGGAGATTGGCGGGCAGGTGAGGGTGTTTCTTTACACTGACTCCGAGGATCGGCCGATCGCGACCTGCAAGCGGCCGAAGGTGATGCCGGGTGAGTTCGCCTATTTGGAATGCGTGGCGGTCTCTGGAGTTGGCGCGTTCGTCGATTGGGGATTGCAGAAGGATCTGCTGGTGCCGTTTCGAGAACAGAAGGATCCGATGGAAGTGGGCAGGTCGTATGTCGTCCACGTTCACATCGATCCGGAAAGCGATCGAGTGGTGGCGAGTCGGCGGTTGAACCGATACCTGAGTCAGGAGCCGCCAGATTACGCGGAAGGGGGAGAGGTGGACTTGCTGATGTTTGGCAAAACCGATCTCGGCTACAAGGCGATCATCAACGGGAAACATAGTGGCGTGCTGTTTGCCAACGAAGTGCACCGTCGGCTGCGCGCTGGTGAGGAGACGAAAGGCTACATCGTGAAGGTTCGCAGTGATGGGAAGATTGATCTTTCCCTCTACCCGCCCGGTCGGGCGCGGATCGATGATCTGGAAATGCGGATCGAGGATGAACTGATCAAGCGTGGCGGAAAGTGGGAGCTGTGCGACTCCAGTTCTCCGGAGCAGATCAACAAGGCGCTCGGCGTCAGCAAGAAGGCCTTCAAACAGGCGACCGGCGCGCTTTATCGGCGGAAGCGGATCTTGATTGGCAAGGATGGGATCGAGTTGATCGGTGCCGAGCCGGAAGAGTGGCGGCCGGAGGAGAAGGGTGGGGGGAGTTGAAGTTTCTGCTGAAGGAAAATCATGAAAAAACTAAAAACCTTGACTGACCCCATTTGACGGGATTGAGGGAACGAAGGATGATGCGAGGTCCTGGAATTGATTCGCGATGGCAGAGATGCGAGTTGACTGACGATCCTCAAGCGGCGGATTCTGACCCGTCGAGAAGAGCGATATTATGCAGGAAAAAAAACAACCTTCGAAGTTGGCGGTGGCGAGTCTTGTGCTCGGTTTGCTGGGGTCGTTTCTCTGGCTTCTAACAACTATCCCTGCCATCGTGACGGGACACATGGCCCGTGGACGGGCGAAACGCTCAGGTGGGGCTGTTGGAGGTGAGGGTATTGCGCTAGCTGGGTTGATTCTCGGCTATGTGATGAGTGTCTTTGGTGCGTTTGGGTTTATGGTTCTGATTGGGTTGGCGATGGGGGTTGGGAGTTTCTTATCCTCGAAGGGCGCGCTTGAGACGGCTCAGATCGATGTGCTTTTCATGGAACTCGTGCTTGAGGATTTCAACGAAGACAACGGGCGGCTTCCGGCACTTCCTGAAAGCGATTGCCTGACAAGTGATGAGAGTGGTCGCCTATTGCTGAGTATACTAGCGGCTGAGGAATCCGGTGTGCAGAACGACGGGAAGAAGAACTACCTCACGGATGTGAGCGATAGAATTTCTCGTGGCGAAGATGGTAAGATCTCGGGGTACCTGGATCCGTGGGGAAATCCTTACCGTGTCGTTTTGAAAGAGGGCAAAGGCCCGTCACTTGAGTTTACCTGGGGAGGCGAGGCTGTGTCTCAATACGGAAAGCTCGTGGCTGTCGGATCGAAGGGCATTGATGGAATCGAAGGGACCGTGGACGATATCAAGTCCTGGGATTGAGATTGGGCCACTGGCTTTCGACTCAGCGACTGAGCCCGCAGCTTGGGGTGTCGTGGTCCATCGTGAGAGCGATGGTGAGATGGGTCTTCTCAAGTAGCTCGCAAACCGGTGTCGACGCTTCGCTCTGCCACCGCAGTCCAAAGAGCTGTGGCGCATTCAAATTCAAAATGAAAGGACTGACCCCAAGAGTCCCCAAGAGTCCCCAAGAGTCCCCAAGAGTCCCAAGAGTCCCAAGAGTCCCAAGAGTCCCAAGAGTCCCACACGACGGGTGAATTCAAAATGAAAGGACTGACCCCAAGAGTCCCACAAGTCCCAAGAGTCACATGTCCGTAGTGTGACGAGGAGCTTGCGACGGGTGAGGGAGACGAAGGGATGGATAGCGGAGGCGGAGAGGCTTGAAAATATGCTCGAAATCTAGGACCGCCCCGTTGGCTTTCGTCCCGCCTCAACCGCCTGCTCAGCAATGTCTTGTATCGGTCGGGAGTGAAAACTAACAATCCTCGCTGGATCGTGGCCGGGGTTCAGGGTTAGGAAGCGCCTACGCAGCTAATGATTGACGAAAAACTTTGGATTGGATCTCGAAACGTGCGCCGTCGACCGCTGAGGAAGATGGCTTTCAAAATTGTGGCCGGAGTGAGCTTTTTGGTTCTGTTGATCGTCGCGATATGGCTGGGTGGAAAATTAGCCGAGTCTCGGCTGGAAATTGAAGGTCTCAGGGGTCGCTTGGAAAGCTTGACGGCGGAAGCTGTGGCGGATGAGGCGTCGGTAGCCGCCCAAGCGAATGCTCAGACGGAGTTGGCGGCCCTGAAGGAAGCCTTGTCCACAATGAACGGGAAGATGGAGCTATTGCAGAAGCAGTCGGCCCATGAGCGGGAGGAAGTCCTCCGGGAAGGGGCCAGGGAACTTGAGACACTCACCGCCGGCTTTGCGAAGGCCTTGAGCCGATTCGGGCTTTCACGAAAGGAACTCGAAACGCTCCTAGAAGACCTGCCCACTGAAGACCGTCTCCGCTTACTCGAGCAAATCACGGTGCCAAAGGTTGTTGATCCGGTGGAAGTAGAGAAACCGAGCCCCACTGAGGCCGAAGTCAAAGCTCCGACCAACGACGAGTCTGAAAAAATGCCCTCCTTAATTTCCAAGCATGAGCCTACTAAAGTGCTCGGACAGGTCGTTGTGGAAGATGAACCTGAGGGAGAGCCTGCCACCGAGGAGTCGATGAAGAATGACGAGCCGAAACTCGTCACTTATACCGTTAAGCGCGGAGATAATTTGACCCGAATCGGGCGGAGATTCGATGTGAATGTGGCGCAGCTTATGAAGCTGAACGGGATCGTTGACGCAAACAGGCTGGAGATCGGGCAGGTATTGAAGATTCCTCAGAATTGAGTAGCGGCTCGCCAAATAAAAGTGATGAAAGGGGTTCGCCCGCATCAATCACCGTAACTGACCCCAAAGCGGCTTGGGGTCAGTCCTTGAATTTTGCATTTGACCGCAACTCTTGAGTTGCGGTTATCTTAGGCATGGCTCGACGTCCCCGATACGAAGCAGCTGGTGCGATCTACCATGTGATGGCCCGAGGTGAGGGCGGGAAGACCATATTCAAGGACGACATTGATCGGAATGCCTGGCTGGCACGGTTGGGGAAATGCTGCGACAAGCACGGATGGCGCGTGCACGCCTGGGTCATGATGGGCAATCACTTCCATATCCTCCTTGAAACCCCGGAACCCAATCTGGTGGCCGGCATGAAATGGTTCATGGGTGTGTTTTCCCAGTGGTGGAATATCCGACGGAAGCGAAGAGGTCATGTCTTTCAGGGTCGCTACAAGGCGGTGGTCGTCAATGGCGAGGGCAGCGGGATGTATTTCCGGATCGTCGCCGACTACATCCATCTAAACCCGGTTCGCAGCGGATGGGTGGGCGGAAAGAGCGGAAAGAAGCTTTCAGCCTGGTCGTGGAGCAGTATGGGGCAGTATGGAGGAAAGCGGGGATTTCCTTGGGTTGAGACCGGCAGGGTATTGGCCGCCTTCGACCTCGACGGAAAAGGCCGGGGTCACCGGGCATACGTCCGCTATCTTGAAGAGCGGGCCAAGGACCGAAAAGGTGTGCTAAGCGATGCTTCACTCACGGAGTTAAGGCGGGGTTGGTGCCTCGGTGATGCCAGTTTCCAAGATCGGATTCTGGATGCGCTTTCAGGTGTGATTGAGAAAGCGAGACCAAAAGGCAGTGTCGCTGGATCAGTCGTGCGAGCCCATGACGAAGCGGAAGCAGAGCGTTTCGTGACAGTGGCCTTGTCGGAGCTGGGTCTGAGCAACTCGGCAGACGACCTGAAGGGATGGGGACGATTTCGGGATGAAAAGGCGCTGGTTGCCTACGTGGCGCGTTCGACTACAGGGGTTTCCAATGAGTGGGTTGCGACTCGATTGGGAATGGGACACCCGTCAAACGTCAGTCGAGCTATTCGCGAAGTCAGCGAATCCCGAGTGCTACAGCGTAAGGCCAAAGCCCTGATGACGCTGGGGACCAAGTAAGGCTGGGGGAAGTTCACTGGCGCATTCAAATGCAAAATGAAAGGACTGACCCCAGTGCTGAGAAAATGAAAGGACTGACCCCAGTGCTGAGAAGACCCCAGTGCGTCGTTTTCATTTCATGTGGCGTGGGGTGGTTGGTTATCCCTGCCGCCGCCGGCGCAGCATGCCGGCGGCCAGCAGTAGCCCCGCCAGCGCGCTGGTCGGCTCGGGCACGGCGGAAA
>NZ_JBATWY010000019.1:0-2525 GCF_049672945.1 Haloferula sp.
GAGTGCTGAAGTCGAGAGTCTCCGTAATGGAGCAAACCACTGACTGGAGAGCCGGATGCGGGAGATCCGCCTGTCCGGTTCGGAGGGGGGAGCGGCGCAAACCAATGCGCCGTTCCTACCTCTATCCATGAAATTTCGGTGAAGGAATGGTGGGATGTTTTACTTTTGGAACCGATCCAGATACAAGCTGGAGGATGAAAGAAAAACCTCAAGAGCAGGAAAAGACGGCGGAGGATGGTGCGAGGGAACGGAAGGGCTTGAATTGGGGGATGATTGGGGTGGGGGTGTTTGTGGGGGCTCTCCTGCTGTTCGTTTTTTCGCCGTGTTTTCTCCTGAGTTCTGGTCGACAGGGTGAAGCTCGTGACCGAACTCAGGCCATCAACAATGCGAAACAGGCAGGGCTCGCTTTGTTAGAGTTTGATCAGGAATTTGGTTCGTTTCCAAATGAGGAGACTGCGGCCTTGGTGAAGAAGGCCACGGAAACGGACTTGGATCTCTCAGGGACGAGTTCGAATGCGATGTTCCGGCAGTTGATCGCCTTTGGGATTCAGTCGGAGGACATATTTTACTGCAAGCATCCGGAGGGGATTCGAAAGCCGGATAGGGATATGTCGCCAGGGAAAGCGCTGGAAGCGGGCGAGGTTGGGTTTAGTTAGAGCCCGTCCCACAATCGGATGATTTGAGCACAAGGATCTACGGGTCTTCCTGAATCTGGTGGATGAGCTTCGAAATGAGGGCGGATCACATCTTTCTTGAGCGATTTTCTCGGTCTGGGATGCGAGTTCCTTACTTTTTCCCAACTTCAAGACACGGCGACGCTGCCGAGTTATCTCGGGACGATGCTGCGGCGCACGGTGCTTTCTTATCAAGCCCGGACGGATCAGGCGGCCTCGGGTACCTGACGCTCGATTTCTTCCGCAGGATTTTCCCGCTCAAGTCGAGCGAGGACCCAGAGGTTGTGACTCAGGACGGCCCAGCCCACCATCAGTTCACGGTGCTCGAATCCTTTTGCTCGTGCGGGTTTGCCCATGAAGTCACGAATCAGGATGCTCACTCGCGCTTCGGTTCCGGCACGGCGTTTGAGGCCTTCGCGCATGCCGGGCTCGTTTTCCAACCGATCTGCAAGTTCGACGACGTTTCGCGGACATAATCCGCTGCGGATTTCTTGGCTCTTCAGGAATTCATCGTTCGCCGCGCTATGCAGCGCCCGGTCGCCCCAGACGTTTCCCACGGGGAGGCACTGATCTCTAACAAGTCGCATGATGGCGGGTTGTATCTGTTTGGCGTCGCTGGTTTTCTCTTTCTCCAGGAGGTAGTCGGCGATGAATCCTTCGCGGGTCTCTCCGAGCCAGAGGTTGTTGCCGAACTCGACTTCGGCGTTGCTCTTGCCGCGCACGATGACTTGCACGTCGGGATCGTAGAAACTGAGGATCTTCTTGGTGTTAGGCAGTTTTCGTCCTCCGATGATTCGTTCGTGAGCTTGTTTGATGGCGGCGGGAAGCTGGATGAGAATACTCTCGATGCGCTTGCCTAGTTGGTCGATTTGCCCGGGTGTTAGATCCGTTTCGTGGCTGCGGGTGGTGAGAATGTCGAGGTGGTTGCGGGCGTGTCTTCCGATACGTTTCGTAAGGGCTTTCATTTCGCGAAGGACGGCCTTGCGATGCTTGCGACCGTCTTTGGTGCGATTCTTGGCGGTCATCTTCATGCACAGGGTGTTGATGTCGCTGAGGAATTCGAGCGGTTCCTGGGGCATGCGGTGACGGAGTCCGACGCGGCGGATGAGCACGGTGGCTTTCATCAGGGTGCGCGTGGCGTCACGCAGCAGCACCCAGTCGATGGGGAAGTGAATGGGTGCTTTCAGACAGGTGCTGTCGAAGTAGATGTCGTCAAAGTTGACCGGGGTTTTCAGATCAAAAGGGATGAGAACCGTGTCGGTGCCGGCGAGCAGGGCGATGAGCCTGTTGTTGATGCTCCGCAGTCCGGCTTCGCCAATCCAGCGGGCGAAACGGTCGCTGGTGCTTTTGGCGAAGGCCTTGACCCTATCGACGCGACCGATCTGAAGGAACCATTGGAGAAGCGGGCTGTCGGCGAGACGGATGCAGAAATCACGATGATCCATGCCTTTGAAGTGGCGGGCGATGTTGCTGCGCAGGGCGAGGATGGAAGTGCGACAGAAACCTGCGATACGTCTGGCGCTTTGCTTTGCCGGATCCAATCCGTGGTGCTCCATGGCGAGCTTGATGAATTCGCCTTCAAGCCCGGAGGTGGTGAGAATTTCATCGATGCGAATGAAGAGTGCACGCTCTTCGCGGTACTCCTTCGGACCGAAAGTCTGAGGAAGCTCTGGACGAAGGGAAGGTTGATAAGTGAAGCTGAGCACGTTCGAAGGTCTTGGATTAGTTGTGGTAAACCAATTTATAGACCCCGAATTTCGGGCATGGGAGGCATATTCGCCTCTCATGCCTTTTTCCTAACAACCTTCAAGCCATACAGCGCCTAGGATCGGCGCTGTGGGACAGGCTCTA
>NZ_JBATWY010000020.1:0-89910 GCF_049672945.1 Haloferula sp.
CCGCAAACACTCTTCCCTCGGCTACCGCACCCCGGCCCAGTTCGAGGCCTCATTCAACACGCTAAACTAACCAAATATCGGTCCAAAAATCAGTTGCATCTCAGACCGGGGCCGCGAGCGAATTCAATGAGCCGATCAAGCAAAGCGTCCCTGCGAGTTTAGAAGGAAAGCTACGAGGGATGCAAAGGGATGGAGGAAGGATTGAGATCATCGGATTTTTACGGGTGACGGATTTTTACGGGTGAGAGTGTGGCCGGGATCAGAGTAGAGCCCGCTGAGCAATTGCTCAGCGGGCTCCTTTTTCCAGAGATAACCCATTAACTCCGAGAAATATTCCAATGGTCAAAGCTCCAGTCTGAGACTGGATCTCTGACGGAAGGTTTTAGAATTCACCGAACCACGTGAGAAATCTAGCGGGTCGAACGCAGTTGTCATGTCGCCTGTTTCCGTGACAGCGGGGAGGATCGGGCGGGTAGAGGAAAACGAAGGGCCGCCTGAGGAAAGTGACCCGGCGGGGCTTCAAGCGCCCCAACCAACTGGTTCAAAAGTGGTACCCCGTCTAGGATTCGAACCTAGGACCAAAAGATTAAGAGTCTTCTGCTCTACCAACTGAGCTAACGAGGCATTTTCCGCTACCGCAGAGATGGACGAAAAAACTAGTCGTAGGCGTGGCCATGGCAAGGGGAAAATCCGTGGAAAGCAGCACTCTGGGTCGGCCGGGCAAGGCCTCTGCATGTGAGGCACCTCCTCGGCATCTTCTTTCGGTTTCCTCCGGGGTGTCTTGGCAGACTTTCGGTCCCCCTTTTCAGGCTTCGAGAAGGGTCACGCAGCAACGCTATTTGAAAAAGGTCGAGGCATTGCCTGAGCAGACGGCTCGAATCAGATCCGCCAGTGTTTCGAAATCGTCGGGAAGCTCGCCTTTGTCCGCTTCACTGCCGATGAGATTGCAGAGGATTCGGCGGAAATACTCGTGCCGGGGGAAGGAGAGAAAGCTGCGTGAGTCCGTGAGCATGCCCACGAATCGGGACAGCAAGCCGGTGGAGGAGAGGGCGTTGAGCTGCATTTCCATTCCCTCCTTCTGGTCGGCGAACCACCAGCCGGATCCAAATTGAATCTTGCCTGGGATGGCACCTCCTTGGAAGGCACCCGTCATGGCGGCAAACAGGTAGTTGTCGGAGGGATTGATGTTGTAGAGAATGATCTTCGGGAGTGAATCCCGCTCGGCGAGGGCTCCAAGGTAGGTAATCAATGGGCGGCCCTGGGAGAAGTCTCCAATGGTATCAAATCCAGCGTCAGGCCCGAGGTTCTTGAAACCGCTGGGGTTGACGTTGCGGAACGGTCCGAGGTGGAGCTGCTTGGTCCAGCCTTTGGCGGCATCGAGTCGGCCAAGGAAGAGCATCAGATAGAAGCAGAACTTCTCCCGCTCTTCGCCACTGGCTGCTTTGCCACTGCGTGCCTTCTCAAAGATGATCGAGGCATCAGCATCGTCACAAGGAAGGGCGGGGCAGGAATCGAAACCGTGATCGGAAAGGCGGCAACCGGCGGCATGAAAGTCATCGTGACGCCGTTGCAAGGCGTTCAGGAGATCGTCGATCTGGGAGATATCGGTATCGGTGACGGCTTCCAGCTTGTCGATCCACGCATTGAAGTTTTCCGGATGATCGACCGCGAAGGCCTTGTCGGGCCGAAAGGTCGGACAGACGCGGGTCTCAAGGTCGGAATCGGCGATGGCGAGGTGGTCATCGAGCGGGTCAACGGGGTCGTCGGTGGTGCCGACCATTTTGACTTTGAACTTCCGCAGGATCTCGTGAACGCAGAAATCGTCATCGGCAAGACGGGCGTTGGTCTCCTCCCAAATGACATCGGCGGTGTCGGGACTGAGCAGCAGGTCGATATCGAAATAGCGCTGAAGCTCGAGGTGGGTCCAGTGGTGGATCGGATTGCGCAGGGTGAAGGGAACCGTTTCCGCCCAGGCTTGGAATTTTTCACGCGGTGGGGCGTCGCCGGTGATCGAACGTTCGTCGATGCCATTTGCCCGCATCAGCCGCCATTTGTAGTGGTCGCCGGCAAGCCAGATGTCGGCGAGATTTGACCAGCGATGATTGGTGGCAATCTGGTGCTGGGAAAGGTGCGTGTGGTAGTCGTAAATCGGCTCGTCTGCGGCGACTTCGTGGTAGAGGCGACGCGCGGTGGGCGAGTAGAGAAGGAAATCCGTATCCGGGTAGGGCATGGGTTGATTTCCAAGGAAACGGGTAAGGGCGTCAAGGGATTAGCTCGGGCGAAATGGGAGGGATCCCGTTTTTGGCCTTGGATATTGGACAGGAGGGTGATGAGGGTGATCGCGTGCAAGGTGCTGGCGGAATTCTTGAGCAGGTGATGCCAGTGTATCTGCTGCTGATTGTGGGCGCGGCTTTGCGGCGGCTCGGCATGACGAAGCGGGAGAACGACAATGGTATTCTGAACCTCGTCTTCCATGTGATGTATCCCTGCTTCATTTGGGACAACATTCTTGGAAGTGAGAGCGTCAAGGACCCGGTTTCAGTGTGCTGGGGGATCGGCATGGGGTTCCTGATCACGGTGACGGGTTTCCTGCTGGCCTGGCTGGTTGCCGGTTTGCTGGGTTACCAAAAGGGCAACGGGCGACGGACTTTCGCGGTCGCATCAGGGGTGCAGAATTTCGGCTACACGGCGATTCCGGTAGTCCAGCAGCTGTGGGTGGGGACCGGTGCGATGGCGATGCTCTTCGTCCACAATCTCGGTGTCGAACTCGCCATCTGGTCGGTCGGCGTGATGCTGATCTCAGGCGACCGCAAGATCCCCTGGAAGCGATTGGTCAACGGGCCGGTGGTGGCGGTGGTCACGGGGCTGTTGATGGTGGCGCTGGATTGGGATGGGATGAAGGTGCCGGTTGACGGCGGAGAACCCGTCAAGGGGGTGCTTCGAACTACGATGAGTTGGCTGGGTGCGGGAGCATTCCCGGTGGCGATCTTCGTGACCGGTGCGGTGATCATGGATCTGATCGGGACGGAGCGGCCGAGCTTCAAGACCTCGCTCGGTAGTTCGGTTCTGCGTCTGGCGCTTATCCCGGCCGTGATGCTGCTGGCTGCAAAATACCTTCCGGCACCGCTCGCGCTGAAGCAGGTGCTGATCGTTCAGGCGGCCATGCCGGCAGCCCTCACGCCCATTCTTCTCGCCAAGCTCTACGGTGGGCGGCCAGCGGTCGCCGTTGAAATCGTCGTCGCCACAACGGTCCTCAGCCTGATCACCCTGCCCCTGATTCTTCTTTGGGGCAGGGCATTTGTTGGAATCTAGCCTGACGACTTATGGCGCGGTGCTGCTCGCTTTGGCTTCCGTGGTTTTCAGGAGGCGGAAGAGTTCGCTATCCGTCGTCATGATCAGCGTGCTGTCCTTCCCGAGGACGGACTGGTAGACGTCCAAAGTACGAGTGAAGTCGTAGAACTCTGCGGACTGAGCTGTCTGACCGTAGGCATCGGCATAAATCTTGGTGGCCTCGGCGTCGGCCTCACCCTTGGTGGTCTCGACGGTCCGATAGGCACCCGACTCGATCTCCCGTAGCTCTTTTTCCATATTTCCCTGGATCTTGGCGGCCTCACCGGCTCCCTCGGATCGGAAGCGCTCGGCGATTTGCTTCCGCTCGCTGATCATGCGTTCGAAAATCCGCTGCTGGACCGAGGGGTTGTAGTTGATGCGCTTGAAACGGATGTCGAGGAGCTTGATCCCGAACTCGCTGAGCTTGGGAGCAGCCTTGCTGAGGATTTCTTCTTCGAGCTTGGTGCGACCGTGCCTGATGGATTTCAGCACACCGACCTTGCCGGTGCGATCCGCCTCGACGAGTTCCTCGGACTGAAGGGCTTCGCGGTCCTTGGTGGTGCGGACGGCCTCGATGAGATCATGCTTGGCAATGGTGTTCCGTGTTTCACTGCCAAGGATGTCGTTGAGCCGGGAGATCGCGCTGCGCTCGTCGCGGAGACGCTCGAAGAAGACACGCGGTTGGTCGATTTGCCAGCGGCCGAAAGTATCCACGAGGATGTAGGTCTTGTCGCGGGTCGGCATTTCGTTGGCGAGGCCGTCCCATTCGAGGATTCGTTTTTCGATGATGTTGACCTTTTGAACGAAGGGGATCTTGAATTTCAGACCCGCTTCCACGACCGGTTCTCCGATCGGTTTTCCGAATTGGGTGACGATGGCCTGCTGACGCTCATTGATCGTGTAGAATGATCCGGAAGCGACCATCAGAACGATGAGCAGGGCGATGATACCGAGGCATCCGAAAGTGGTCTTCTTGGTGGTGCTCATGGCTTATTTGATGGGAAGGTTGGAGGTGTCGTTGAGATTGAGCAGGGGAAGGATCTGCTTCGCCTCCTCGTCGATAATGATTTTTCTTCCAAGGCGTGGAACGACGTCGCTCATGGTTTCAAGGTAGAGACGGCGTTTGGTGATGTCGGCCGCCTTGGCGTATTCTGAGTAGAGAGCATTAAAGCGGGCGGCGTCGCCTTCCGCTTCGTTGATCCGCTGGGTGGCGTATCCCTGAGCATCGCTGATGGCCCGCTCTGCCTCACCACGAGCCTTGGGGACCGCCCGGTTATAGAGCCCGTTTGCGATGTTGATGGCCTCTTCCTTCTGCTGCTGCGCTTCGTTGACCTCGTTGAAGGAACTCTGCACGGGGCGCGGCGGATTGACGTCCTTGAGCTGGACCTGGTCAATGGTCAGACCCATGCCGTACTTCGTGGTGAGGTCCTTGAGCTTCTGCAGCGACTCGGCTTCGATATCCTGTCGTCCAATGGTCAGAACTTCATCGACGGTGCGATCGCCGACGGCTTCTCGCATGACCGATTCGGCGACATCGCGGAGGGTTCCATCGGGATCACGCACGTTGAAGAGGTAGTCCTTGGGGTCATCAACCCGGTACTGGACGACCCATTCGACGAGGGCGGAGTTGAGATCACCGGTAACCATTTCGCGCGCAAGCTGCCACTCGGAGCGATCGGAAACCTGCCAACGGCTGGTGGCTCCATCCGTACCAAAACCGAATTCCAGCTTCTGCTGGCGGCGAACGGCGACGGGGATGACCTGGTCCACTCCGAAGGGAATCTTGAAATGGAGACCACTGTTCACGGTGTCGCTGTATTTCCCGAATCGCAGGACGACCCCTTCTTCCTCTGCCTGAATCGTGTAGAAGGAACTCCAAGCACCGATGAGCAGCAGGAGGAGCGCCGGGAAAACGAGCAGAAACTTTGGCGGAAAGGGGAGCTTGGGGAATCCGGGCATCTTCGGGAGCTGCGGAAACTGTTGGACGTTACGCGGGGGCAAATCAGGTGGGTCGAATGAGTTGTTCATTGGTGGAGTGCTGGATCGATTTGGTGGGACCCTTACGGAGGATCTCGACATGCGCTAGGAGAATGACGAACTGTTATTGGAATCGAAGCTCTGGGAGTTGGTCCGACGGCGCGGAGGAGGGCGGCAAGTGGGCCTTCACGGGTGGCATCCTACCCGCAATCGAGAGACCGCAGGCTTCCTTTCGCCCGGAGTTCCGGGCCTTGGCGGCTTGAATCCCGGATGCCAGAAGTTTCGGTAGCCCGCTTGTTCGCTGAGGATCAACGAACACCACCGGACTTCAGAGATGGGACGCCAGCTCGAAAAAATTTGCTTAGGCAAGGGCGGGCTGGTGTGATTGCGTAGCGGGAGCTGATGCGTTGCTTCTATTCACAGAACCTCGAGCTGGAATTGCCCTCCGGGCATCCTTTCCCGATGAAAAAATTCCGGGAGTCCAAGGACATGCTGCTGGAAGGCGGGATTCTCAGGCCTGAAGAAGTGATTGAAGTCGGTCAGGCTGCGCACCACGTGTTGCAGTCGGTGCACGCTCCGGAATACATTTCCACGATTTACCGTGGCCAACTCGATGCCAAAGCCCAGTTGCGCTTGGGCTTGCCGATATCGCCGCAGCTCTATCAGCGCAGTGCGACCGAGGTCGAAGCCACCCGCCAAACCTGCTTTGCGGCTCTGGCCGAGGGTGTTGCTGTCTGCCTGGCAGGTGGCACCCATCATGCGTTCAGCAACCATGGGGAAGGCTACAGCGTCTTCAATGATATCGCCGTAGCCATTCGGGATCTTCAAATGCGGCAGCCGGGTATTCGCGTGATGGTCGTGGACACGGATGCCCATCGCGGCAACGGCACCGCGGCGATTCTCGGGGATGACCCGAGGGTTTTCACCTACTCGATCCACGTCGGTCAGTTCACGGACGACGACAAGGTCGACAGCTCGATGGATGTCGAGACCGTGCGCTATGTCGAGGGGGGCATGTATCTCAAGCAACTGTTCAGTTCCTTGGCAGCGGCGCTCGACATCTTTTCACCCGACCTGGTGATCTGGGTGGCCGGCGCGGACAACCACCAGAACGACCGCTTCGGTCAGATGTATCTGACGGTTCAGGACCTGGCACGTCGCGATGAGGTGCTGTTGCGCGCCTTCCTCGGCAATCAGGTTCCGGTCGCCGTGTTGTATGGCGGCGGCTTTAACCGTCAAACCGAGTTCACGGCAAAGATCCACCGCAACACCGTGAAGATGGCGAAGCAACTGGCGCACGAATACCGGGGGCTCTGAAATGGAGCGGATTGCCATCATCGGCGCCGGTGCGGTGGGTCTCTACTACGGGGCGCGACTTGCACTGAACGGGGAGAAGGTTTCTTTTCTGCTGCGCTCGGACTACGACACGGTCGAAGCGGACGGAATC
The DNA here is from genome assembly GCF_049672945.1 of Haloferula sp. Classification (NCBI taxonomy): domain Bacteria; kingdom Pseudomonadati; phylum Verrucomicrobiota; class Verrucomicrobiia; order Verrucomicrobiales; family Verrucomicrobiaceae; genus Haloferula; species Haloferula sp. The sequence continues at coordinate 6,755 of NZ_JBATWY010000020.1, forward strand.
CACCTCGAAAGCATTCATGGCGACGCCCATTTGACCGGAGCCCGGATCTTTCGATCTCCCCAGGAAATGGGTCCCGTCGATCTGATCATTGTTGCTTGGAAGGCGACGTCCAACCCCTTGTTTGAAGAGGTGATTCCGCCGTTGTGCCACGAGAACACGCAGGTGCTCACTCTACAGAACGGTCTGGGAAATTGTGAGCGGATATCAGAGGTCGTCGGCCCTGATCGCGTCCTCGGCGGACTTTGTTTCGTTTGTCTCAACCGACTCTCCGCAGGTCATGTTGGACACACCGCCGGCGGCAAAGTGACGATCGGCGAGTGGCAGCCACAGCCTGATAGCCCCCGTGCCAGTGAGTTGGTCAGGCGCTTCAAGGCTGCCAATATTCCCGCCGAGCTTTCCCGTGATCTCAAAGAGGCCCAATGGCGAAAGCTTGTTTGGAACATCCCTTTCAACGGTTTGTCGATCGCCGAAGGTGGCGTCACCACCGACAAGCTCCTCGCCGACTCCGGAATCGAAGCCGAAGTGCGGGCCATCATGAGCGATGTGGTCACCGCCGCTGAAGCAATCGGTCATAAAATCGACCCCGATGTGATCGATTTCGAGATCAACCGGACGAGGAGTATGGCCGCCTATCGACCCTCAAGCATGATCGACTATATCGAAGGGCGGGAAGTCGAGTTCGATGCCATCTGGGGAGAGCCACTGAAACAAGCTCTGCAGGCCGGGGCAAGAGTTCCGCACATGGAATCGCTGGCAGCCCGGATTCAGAAACGGATCGGCAAACTACAATAATCCGGACAGGAGCATTCAGGGCCACCGATGAACAGGCGATTACCGGGATCAGCCGTCCCGTCTCTTGCCTGAGGACTCAGGAAAATCTTGGAATGCTGGGGGCGAAAGCTAGCGTCGCGAGACCTAGACGCTTGAATCCGTCCCACAACGACTGTTTGGCTCCGGGTTTCTGCCGCGAAAATTTCACTAAAACCCAAATACTGTGCTGATGAAATCCGATCACCCTGTGGCCCATCGTCGGGCCTGCCTGCGAATTGTGCTGTGTCTGCTGGCGGTCTGGTTCACGGTCAGTTTCGGCTGTGGCATCCTGTTCCGCGACTGGTTGGACGCGAACGCCCCGCCCATTGGTCACGCACCTTTTGGTTTCTGGATGGCCCAGCAGGGATCGATCATCAGCTTTATCCTTCTGTTGGTTGTCTATGCATTCCTGATGAACCGCCTCGATGCCAAGCACGGCTACTCGGAAAGCAAATAACGAAAACCTATTCAGATGACCCAAGACCAACTGAACTTCCTTTTCATCGGTATTTCCTTCGCGCTCTATATTTGGATCGCGGTCAAGAGCCGGGCTGCCTCCACCACCGATTACTACACGGCGGGCGGCGGTGTCTCTCCTCTCGCCAACGGAATGGCCACCGCCGCGGACTGGATGTCTGCTGCCACCTTCATTTCGATGGCCGGAACCGTCGCCATTAGCGGCTACGACGCGTCGCGGTTTCTGATGGGGTGGACTGGTGGCTTCGTGCTTCTGACCATCCTGATGGTTCCGTACCTTCGGAAATTTGGCAAAGCAACGGTGCCGGACTTCATTGGTGACCGCTACTACTCGAAGTTTGCCCGCGGGGTGGCGGTTGTCTGCGCGATCTTCATCTGCATGACCTACATCATGGGGCAGATGCGCGGTGTCGGCGTGGTCTTCTCCCAGCTTTTTGGCATCGGAATTCCTGCCGGAGTCATCATCGGGGCGACCATCGTCTTCTTTTACGCCGGCCTCGGGGGAATGAAGGGCATTACCTACACTCAGGTCGCGCAGTATTGTGTCATGGCCTTTGCCTACACCATCCCCGCGGTGTTCATCGCGATCGCACTGACAAACAATTTCATCCCGCAGCTCGGCCTCATCGGGAACTTCACGGCCGGCCCCGAGACCGTTCCGTTTCTCGAAAAACTAAACAGCATCAATACCGAACTCGGATTCGCGGAGTACACGTCCGGAAAACTTTCGACAATGAACATGTTCTGCATCACGGCAGCGCTGATGTGCGGCACCGCCGGTTTGCCTCACGTCATTGTTCGCTTCTTCACCGTGAAAAGCGTCAAGGCGGTGCGGACCTCCGCCTGCTGGACACTGTTGTTCATCGCAGTGATCTATCTCACCGCTCCAACCATCGGCGCCTTCGCCCGGGTTAACCTGATTCAGAAGCTCAACGGCACGAACTACACTGAAGCACCCGCGTGGTTTCAGGAGTTCGAAACGACAGGCCAGATGGCCTGGGTCGACAAGAATAATGACGGAAAAATCCAGTACTTCGGCCCGGCGAAATCGGAAGCGGGGACGGCCACTGTATTCCAGGGTGCCGCACCGACCTATCCAGCTTACGACGCACCGGAGGATCAGCGCGTTGGAGTCAATGGCGAACGGCTGTTAGCCAACAAAGCCGATGAGTCGAATCCGAACGAGCTTTGGTTTGGAAATGACATCATGGTCATGGCGAACCCGAGTATGGCGAACCTGCCGAAGTGGGTGATCGCGCTGTTGATGGCGGGCTGCATTGCCGCCGCGCTTTCCACTGCCGCCGGATTGTTGCTCGTGCTTTCCACCTCCATTTCGCACGACTTGATGAAGAAGATCATCAAGCCGGAGCTCAGCGATAAGGAAGAAGTAAGCTACGCCCGCATCGCCTCGTTCATGGCGTTGGTGGTGGCCACCTATTTCGGAATCAACCCGCCGTCCGCATTCATCGCCAAGACCGTAGCCTTCGCCTTTGGACTGGCGGCTTCTTCGTTTTTCCCAACCCTTCTGATCGGGATCTTTTCAAAGCGCATGAACCGTGAGGGAGCCATGGCTGGCATGCTTGTCGGCATCACCTTCACGATCGGCTACATCCTCTACTTCCAATTCCTGGGGGGCCATAAGGAGCACCTATTGTTCGGAATCGAACCGGAAGGCATCGGCTTCGTCGGCATGCTCCTCAACTTCGCGGTGTCCTTCGCGGTCAGCTCCTTCACTCCAGCGCCGCCACAAGAGGTTCAGGACATGGTCGCCAGCATCCACATCCCCAGCGGTGCTGCTGATGCGTCGCACCACTGACGATGCTCCGAGATAGGGAGGGACATAGCCTCCATCCCATTCGTCTTGGCCCGACGGGTGAAGAACTGCATCTTGCATCAGGGTTTACCTGTGTTAAGTGACGACATGTCGAATTCAGAAAAAGTTGTTGGAGCCTTGCGCCAGGTTGTTGCTGATTCATACGCCCTCCTGGGTCAGACGCATCTTTGCCACTGGAACGTGAGGGGACCTGGCTTCTTCGCTCTCCACACCGCGTTCGAGCAGCAGTATACCGAGCTCTTTGTGGCCGTGGACGAGATCGCCGAACGGATCAGAGCCCTGGGTGCCCTGGCGCCGGGTGGATTGAGCCATTTGGCGAAGCTTTCAGGCATGGAGGAGTTGGCTGAGGATGTTCCGGCCGAGGCGATGGTGAATCATCTGGCGATGGCCAACGGGAAGGTGATTGAAAGTCTTCAACAGGCACGGCAGGCCGCTTCGGACGCCGGAGATGATGAAACCGAAGATCTCATGATTGCTCGCACGCAGGTTCATGAGAAGACCGTCTGGATGCTGAAGGCTTACCTGGGCTAGCATCCTTTACGGAGGTTGCGATTTTTTGGGAGTGCCATCAGGGGAAGGAGGGGCTTCAATGTCCTCATGAGTGGAGTGACAGGCATGGTATTGGGATCGGGGCTCGGATCCCTGGCTGAGAAGGTGGCGGTTAGGGAGCAGATTCCTTTCTCAAAAGCAGGTCTGCCGCAGTCGTCGGTCCCAGGTCATGAAGGACGCTTTCTACTGGGTCAGATCGCGGGGCGCGAGGTGATCGTGATGCAGGGCAGGGTGCATTTGTATGAAGGACACACGGCGAAGGCCGTCACGGCAGGGGTTCGATGGATGAAGGAGCAAGGAGCCGACGAATTGATTCTGACGAATGCCGCCGGTTCGGTGAATGCTGAGTTTCCGACGGAGTCGTGGATGATGCTCAGCGACCACCTCAACCTCACGGGAACTTCACCGCTCGAAGGAGGGCCAGAGTTTGTCGATCTCAGTGAAGTCTATCACGGGGAGTGGCGGGAAGCCGTCAGGAAGACCGCAGAGAAACTCAAGATCGCATTATGTGAGGGCGTGTATGCGGGACTACGAGGACCGCAGTATGAAACGCCTGCAGAGGTGCGCATGTTGAGGACCATGGGAGCGGATGCTGTTGGCATGAGCACGGTGCTTGAGGCAATCCAAGCCCGCAGCCTGGGCATTCGGGTTCTGGGATTTTCCTGCCTCACCAATTGGGCATCCGGAATGCCCGGTGCGACTCTTGACCATCATGATGTGATGGAAAGCGGCAAGAGGGCCGCCAATGAGATGGTCAGGCTGCTTGAAGGCCTGTTTGCCGAAAGGTCCTGAGAGGATTCGATCAACGATCGCCTAACCGCGTGCCTTCTGGGTTTCAGGAAGAAAGGGTAGCCTGAATGCCTCGTCGAAATCGAACACGTCCTCGAAGTCTTCGATCCGATCCGAGTCTTGGCGGCCAAACATTTGTTCCTCGATCAGGAGGAAGACCATCTCGCCGATGTTGCGGGAAGCACTGAGACCCCATTCGCTCATCAAGGTGCCGGCCATCGGGCCGAACTCCTGCAGGGCGAGATCGCGAAACCCGAGCAGCAGTTCCTGACCGGAGACATGCCGCGCGCGCCCATCATTGGATTCCGCGGCGCGTTTGAGGGTGAAGTCGAGCGCGTCTTTCAGAAAAAGATAGGCATGGGGATCGAATCGCTTGTCGCGCTTGAGAATACTCTCGATGGCGTGTTCGAACTGCGCGGCTTGCATGGAGGTATTTTGGACTCAGATTGCCGACTCGTCAAAACCTGATCGATGCCCTCATCGTGGAGGATGCGCCAGGTGAGCCGAGATTCGACTCTTGGAGGAAAAGAGACCGCCTAGTAGCCAAGGAGTTCCATGGCCCTATCCAAGGGGATTTCCTTGTTGGGAGGCCAGTGAAGTGGCTTCAACCATTGCTCACGGCGAAACCAGGTTTCCTGACGCTTGGCATACTGCCGGGTGGCGGCGCGAATCCGCTCGGTGCATTCGCTGCGGTTTATTTTCCCAGCAAGCAGATCTTGGATCTCCCGGAAACCGATCGCCTTCTCGAAGGTTTCCGAGGCGGAAGCCAGGCGGCAAACTTCATCGATGGCACCCTGATCAAGCATGCGTTCCGTGCGCTGATTGATCCGCTGGTGGAGGTCGGGACGTTCGCGCTGAATGAAAAGTCCACGCAGCCCGGCTGAAACCTCGCGGGTGAGGCTTGCCCATCGATCACGCAGATCCGAACAGCGCTGTCCGCTGAGTTCACAGATTTCGATGGCGCGGGTGAGGTAGCGTCGGTTTTGAAGGTCGGTGCGCGAAGCTTCGAGGGGGTCGAGCTCTTGCAAGCGATCCGCCAGTTCTCGAAGCGAAAGCGGCGCCAGCGTCTCCCGATAGGCGGGATCGCCCGATGGAAGGGGTGAGGGGCCGTGGGTGAGAAACTTGAGGTAAAGGCCGGATCCACCCGTCACGATCGGAACCGCTCCACGCCCCTGGATCTCCTCAATGACCGGAAGGGCAAGTCCACGGTAGCGCATGGCATCGCAGGTGTCCTCGGGCCCGAGGATGCCGTAGAGGTGGTGGGGGACGCTCGCCTTTTCATCGGTGGTGGGAGCGGCGGTCAGGACCTCAAGGCCACGATAGAGCTGGAAAGCATCGGCATTAACGACTTCGCCACCCAGCCGCTGGGCTAGATCCGTGGCCAGCGAACTCTTGCCGGAAGAAGTCGGGCCGCAGAGATAAATGATCGGGATGGATTCCATCGAATGGCGTGAGGAAACAAAAAACGCCCCGCCCGAACAAGCGGGCGGGGCGCGAAATCATGCGGACAGGCTCAGCTCTTGTTCTCTTCGTTAGGAGTTTCTGCTGCAATCGGCTCTTCGATGTTGAGAGCGACGGCTTCGGCTGCCTCTTCCTTCTTCTCAACTTCTTGGGTATCGCCTTCGTCTTCTCCATCGGCAGGTCCTTGTGACTTGGCCCCGTTCACCACGAGACGACGCCCCATGAAAAACTGGTCGTGGAGTACTTCGACAGCACGTTTGGCTTCCTCCTTGTTCATCATGTCGATGAAACCATAGCCCTTGGAACGGTGCGTCTGGCGGTTATAGACGATTTCGACGCGGCGGACATTTCCGATCCCCTTGAAGAGTTCTTCGATGTCGTTCTCGGTCGCGTCATACGACATGTTGCCGAGGTAGAGTCGGTTCGACTCGACGACAACGTTTTCGGGGACGCGGCGTTCACGGTGTTCCTCGTTGTCACTCCGTGGCTTCCGCGGTTTGCGTTCGCTCCTAGGCTTTGGCTCCGGAGCATCGTCCGAGCTTGTCTTGGCGACGCGGGTGTTGGACTTGGGAGCGCTGCTGCTCGAGCGTGGTGGGCGGACTGGCTCCTTGTAGAGGCCGAATGCCTTCAGGACTTTCTCCCACCAGGTGAGCGGCACCGGTTTCGGTTGGCGGCGTTCGCGAGTGCGCTTTTGTCCACCATCTCGGTTTCCATCAGTGTTGCCGCGACCGCCTTCGCGCCTGCCGCCTTGACCACCTTCACGGTTATCGTTGCGGGGGCTACCGTCTTGGTTGTTACGGCGGTTGCGATTTCTATTTCTTCCGCCACGTGAGCGTCGGCGTTGGCCGCCGTTGCCCGGGCTATCTGATCTTTCGGATCTTTCGTTTGACATGTATTTGTTACTGTTTGGCGGGTCCATGCGGTCCGGTTTCCGCGAGCAGTGATCCCGTTGGATGTTACTGAACGGCGGTTGGCTATCCCGGCGGATCTTCCGGCTTTTTGGTGCCGGGGAAAACCGACCTTGGCGAAGCGGGACGGTGGGTTCTCCTGAAAGACCCGGGGGCGGCGCATGCGACCCGGTATTGATAGTCGGGGAATCTCGTCCAATTTTCAAGGATCCGAAGTGGTCCCGACGGGCGGGAAGCTACGGTCTGGGGTGGGCATGGCAAGGCGCGAATTGCATTCTCAGGCTTTGGAGTTGAGCCGTGCGGAGTGAACGCTACATTTTGACGCGTCGCCCATGATTCGAGCCATTACCTGCCTTGCCACCGCCATCTGCCTTTTTACCATGGATATTGCCCTGTCTCAGGGAAATGAGGCCATGATGGTCGTCGAGGCCCATTCCGGCAAGGTTTTGATTGCAAGGAACTCAACGGAGAAGCGTCCCGTCGCCAGTCTGACCAAGATCGCCACCGGGGTGATGGTGGTTGACTGGGCGGAGGCTGCCGGAGTGGATCTGGATACCCGTGAAGCCATCGTTCCTCAGGTGGTGGCGATGACTCCGGGCCCGAATCCGATGAGTTTGGTGCCCGGCGATCGATTGACGCTGCGGGCCGCCCTTTACTCAACCTTGCTGGGCTCCGACAATATGGCGGCGCTGACGCTGGCGGACCACGTTGGGCGGGAGTTTCTTGCGCGGAAAGGACGCTCTGGCGAACCGATCAACGCGTTCGTTGGAGAAATGAATGTTCTTGCCGACGCTTTGGAGATGAAGAAAACCCGGTTTATCAATCCGCATGGGCTCGAGCTTGAAGGCAAGGCGGGGACTTCCACTGCGGCAGACATGGCGAAGCTTTCGATCTATGCCATGAGACGTCCGGGATTCACCTTCGTGTCTCGCCAGAAGGAGCGACAGATTTCGGTTACTGGAGTGGAAGGGACAAGGGCCTTCAACCTCAGGAATACCAATGAACTCGTCTCCGACATCATTTTGGGAGTCAAGACCGGCACGACCCGCGCGGCGGGTCCATGTCTCTCGATCTCAGTCGAGCGGGATCCCCTCATTCGCCCCAAAGCCGATGGCAGCAAAGGGGTCACACCACGCCGGTTGATCATCGTCTTGCTCAACAGCCCCGATCGCTTTGGTCGCGCACAAGCACTGATTCCGCAGGGCTGGAGAGTCTATGACCAATGGGTCAATGCCGGGGCACCGGTGAAGGACCGAAAACGCGAGATTCTTCAGGTTCCGAATCCGCGCTAGACTTTCCGCATGAACTGAAACACCTCTCCATCTATTCTACTATGAGAATCGGAATTCTAAACAGCGGTGGCGACTGCCCCGGACTCAACGCAGTGATCCACGGTGTCGTGGGCGCAGCAGATCAACTCGGTTGGGAAGTGATCGGCTTCAAGGACGGCTTCGAGGGCTTGCTGCCACCGGGCGACTACAAGGTGCTCAAGCCAAAGGACACCATTGGCATCGTCAAACTCGGCGGCACGATTCTCGGCACGACGAACAAAGGGAATTTTGCGGCCAAGATCGGCAAGGGCAATCTAGCTGAAGTGCCGGCCGAGATCGTCTCGAAAGCCAAGCGCACCCTCGACCAACTGGAGATCCGCGCGCTGATCATCGTCGGCGGTGACGGCTCGCTGACCACCGGCCTGCAGCTTTATCGCGAAGGTTGGCCGATCATTGGCGTTCCAAAGACGATCGACAACGACCTTCAGGCGACCGCGATGACCTTTGGTTTCGACAGCGCCGTGAGCACGGTGGTCGACGCCCTTGACCGCCTTCACACCACGGCGGAAAGCCACAAGCGGGTGATGGTGCTTGAAGTCATGGGACGCCATGCCGGGTGGATCGCCCTATGGGGCGGGATCGCCGGTGGAGCAAATGTGATCCTGCTGCCTGAGATCGCCTTCAGCACCGAGAAAGTGGCGGAAGTCATTCGCCAGCGTGATGCCCAGGGCCAGCACAGCACCCTGGTCGTGGTCGCCGAAGGAGCAAAGCTCCCTGACGGTGAACTCGTGACCATCCACGAGAATGCCGGCGGAGAGGTTCGTCTCGGTGGAATTGGTGATATTGTGGCGCGGCGGATTGAGACTCTCACCGGCAAGGAGACGCGTGCCTGTACCCTCGGTCACCTCCAGCGGGGCGGCGCCCCGACGGCGCTCGATCGGATTCTTGGGACCCGTTTTGGTGTCATGGCGACAAAGCTTGCCGAAGAAGGCCGCTTTGGTCGGATGGTCAGCTACCAAGCCTACCATGTGGACTCCGTTCCGATTGAGGAAGCCGTGAACAAGCTTCGTGTGGTCGAACCCGACAGCGAGATGGTCGATGCCGCCAGGGCGATTGGTATCTCACTCGGTGACTGAAGCGATGAATCCGTCATCCAACTACTTATCTCATGTCTATTGACCCATTACTCCAGCTACTCCGCCTCAAGGCACGCTACACCCACAAGGAACTGGCTGAAACCCTTTCACTGACCGAGGACCAGGTCCACGCCCGCATTTCCGGATGGGAAGCGGATGGAACCATTGCGGGCTATCAAGCGGTCGTCGATCCAGCCCGTGCTGGGGACGAGGATGTCTCGGCCTTCATTGAGGTCAAGTCGACGCCGGAACGTGGTGGCGGCTTCGACAGGCTTGCCTTGCGGATTGCCCGCTTCGAGCAAGTGACGAGCTGCTATCTGGCCAGCGGTGGCTACGACCTCATGGTGGTGGTCGAAGGAAAAGATCTTCGTGATGTGGCACGCTTTGTCTCGGAGAAACTCAGTACGATGGATGGCGTCCTCTCAACTGCCACCCATTTCCGGCTCAAGACCTACAAGGAAAACGGGTTTCTCTTTGATAAAACGGAGGCCCCGGAGAGACTGAAAGTCGCTCCCTGAGATCGATTGTTTCAAGTCGTCGGGCATCCCATTCGTCTGAGCCAAAAAACCCCATCCGAAAACTGGTTCCGGATGGGGTGGCATACCCGTCAACGGGTATCTTCTTGGGGAAGCGAAGCTCTTTTATCAGGGCTGAGCGGAAACATAGAGCTCCGATCCTTTTGCGAGGACCGTGTTCGTCTCGAGATGAAGACCGTTGAGGGCATTCAGTTTTGCGGGTTCCATGCCATGGGCTTTGGCAAAGTCCCCGAAAGTGATCTCCTTTTCGATACGAACGGAGCGGATGAGAGGTTTGTTACTTACAGGCTTTGGTGATTCGGTGGATGAAAGCTGCGGTGCATCGGCCGCTTTAGTTGCGGGCGGCTTCTGGGCGACGGCTTCGGTTTCGCGAGGTACGAGTTTAAGACTTTGACCGACCTGGATCGCACGGGGATTCGCATTAGGATTCGCCTCTGCGAGGGTTTCCACGCTCAATCCATACTTTCGAGCAATGCCAAAAAAGGTCTCTCCCTCCTTGACGGTATGGGTGCCGCCGCGGGCCGATGGTGCATTCGTCACTTTCTCAGCAGGTTTCGGCTCTGGCTTGCGAGTGCCGGCATCGGCGACCGGAACTTCCTTCGCGGGGAGGAGGAGCTTCTGACCAAGACGAATCAGACTGGCGTCCTTGAGCTTGTTCAGTTTGACCAGCACCTCTGGAGTGGTGCCATTCTTACGGGCAATCCGGCTCAAAGTGTCGCCACGGGAAACCGTATAATACACCGGCTTGGGATCAGGGGCGGGTGGGGTGTTTTGAGTCGCGTTCTCGACCGTTTTTGTCGTTGTCTGCGTTCTGGATGAAGTTTCGAGCAGGCTCCGCAGGCGGCTGTTTTCCTCTTCGAGCTGACGAATCTGGCGCTCTTGCTCCGAACAACGCTGTTCCAACACCGCGATACTGGTTTCCGCCTTGGTCGATTCAGACAATGCGAGCAGCGGCAGGATCGCGAGTAAAGAAAGCTTCTTCATAACGGCGCGAAGACTTTCAAAAACTTCTGAAAGGCGCAATTACAAAGTTAAGGAAACTTAAATATTAATATTTACGAAATTAAGCGGGATGAGCGATTTCTCCGCGTGGGCGCCCGCAGCCTGAGCGGATGAGGCACGGTCCGTGGACGGAGGTGCGGCAAGGCGGAGCCCGCAACAGCTCAGGAATCTGACCGAGCCGCTGCCTTGGCGGCGGAGGATTGAGGCTGGACCACCTCGACGGGAGCGCCATCCGGAGCGTAGGGCAAGCGTGTGGTGGAGAGCCACTGTCCGTTTTCGAGACCCTCGCGAACGACGAGCACCTCGGCACTCGACCAAATGGGCTCAATCAAGGTGCGCTGGATGGCTGGGTCTTCACGATTGATCAGATAGACCACGTTGACTCCGCGAAGAGCCTCCCGTGGAATGACGAAAACGTCCTTGAGCACCTTGCCCTCAATGGCGGCCCGGACAGGCTGTCCGACCCGAAGGGAAGGCTTCCCGATCTCCAGTCCGAAGGGGTCATCGATGCGGGCGATGGCGAACAACTCGCGCGAGGATTCATCCAAGGTGCCTTCGGCTCGGACGATTCTTGCCTGCCAGGTGGACGGTTCTTCATCGACGGCCTGACCGAGGGCATCCGTGAGGGTGACCGGGATCTCTGGATCGTCGGTATGGGAGGGAAGGGTGATAAAGGCGAGCTGCTCAGGAGTGAGCGGGAGACGGACTTCTGCGAAGTCGGTGGCGAAGATTTCGCCCAATGGAGTGGAAGCACCGACCGCCTCACCAAGACCGACGTCGCGGCTTCTGACTCGCCCCGCAAACGGAGCCCTTACTTTAGTGCGTAGAAGATTGCGTTCCGCCTGATCCAGTTCGGCGCGGGCGGCATCAACATTGGCGCGGGCTTCCTTGAGCTGAGGGACGCGCATCACGAGTTCGGAAGGCTCCGTCTCGTATCCGAGGTCCTCCCAATTGAGTCGCGCCTGCTTGGCGCGGGCTTCTTCCTGGGCGAGCGCCGCCTCGGCCCGCGCGAGACGCGACGAAGCCCCTGCCTCTGCGGCCGCAAAATCAGCGGGATCCAATTCGACCAAGACCTCGTCCTTTTCAAAGAAAGCACCGTCTTCAAAGGACGGATGAATTTGAATGATCGAACCCGAGATCGTAGCGGTAAGCGTCGTCTCGTAATGAGCGCGCACCACCCCCTGGCTCTCCAGGATGATCGGGAAATCCACGCGGATCAGCTCGCTGACTTCGGACTTCAGTTTCTGCTCCTCGTGATGTTCTGGTTTGGGAGCTTCGATCGACTTCGAAAGCTGGAATGCGAAGATGCTTCCAAACAGCAGGATCAGGAAAGGTATGAGAATGCGGACAAGCATGGGTGCGGACGAGCCTGAGAAATAGTTGTCACGCTCTGGCTTAATGCCAAATACGAAGCGCTAGAGGGCAACCTTGCGGGTCATTTTGCCGAATCTTCGGTCCTGAAATCGCCTCCAAGCGCGAGGTGGAGGTCGATGCGGTTCTGAAGGCGCTGGTTCCGGAGACGAATCAGGCTCAGCCTGGCATTATTGTCCCTTCGCTGGGCTTCGAGCACATCGAGAATGTCGGACCCTTCGATGCCGTCGGCGTAGTCCCGAGTTGACTGCTTCTCAGCGAGCTGGGCTTGCTCGACTTCCGTCATGAGAAAGACTTCCTGGGATGCGAGCGACGTATCGGCAGAAAGCGTCGACTCCACCTCGCGAAAAGCCTCCAAAGCCGTCTGGCAGTAGTCATTGATCACCGCCTTGTTGCGTTCCACGGACGCCCTCGCGACGTTGCTAAGTTCGCCACCGGAGTAGACTGTTTGGGCGAGACTTGCGGCAACCGATGCCGCCAGATAGCTGGGATCCAGAAGGTTGTTGAAGTTTGAAACCGTATTACCCCCGCCGCCTGTCAGTCGGATGTTGGGAAGAAGATTCTTGCGGGAGGCGTCGGCACGCTTCGCGGTGGCGAAAATTCGTTCCCTGGCTGCTGCCAAGTCTGGTCGGCGCTCGACAAGCCCCGCTGGAATGCCGGCTGGAACGCCCTTTTTGAGAACGGGGAGTTCAGATCCCGCCCTCGAACTTCCGGCAGGATAATCCCCGCATAGGACTTCGAGCGTGCGTGCGGCTTCATCGCGGGCCTGGATACTCGCTTCAAGACTACGCCGAGCGGCCGCGACATTGGTTCGCCCAAACTGGACGTCGAGCGAGCCTTGGCCGGTGCCGACATAGTTTCGCTCGCTGATGCGAAGGTTTCGCTCGAATGAATCGAGGATGACCTTCGACAGATTGAGCTGCTGTTCCGCGGCGATCAGATTGCACCAGGATTTGGCAGCGCTGGCGGCAAGTGAGAGGCGAGCCCCCCGGTAGAGTGCACGAACGGACGCCATGTCGGCATCGTCGGCTTGGTTCAAATCACGCAGCCGTTTCCAAACGTCGACTTCCCACGAGGCCGAAAGGTTGAGGCCGTAGCGCTCGGACTCCGAACTTTCGGCCGGACCATTGCCAGACATCGAGTAGGCGCCGGATGATGAGAGCAATACATTCGGCAGGCCTCGGGACTTCCCGGCGATTCTCAGATATTCGGCCTCCTGCATTCTGGCGGCCGCGGCGGCCAGGTCTTGGTTTTGCGCCATCGCCCGGTCAACCACAGCCTTCATCCTGGGGTCGTGAAAATCAGACAGCCATCCCTGACTGATCTTCCCCTGATTCCCTTTCGCTGAGGCCTTCCACGCGGCAGGGGGGGATAGGGCATACGATTCCTCCGGAGCCTCAAATTGCAAGGAATGACAAGCGGTGAAGCCCGTCATACAAATGAAGAGTGCCCAAGTGGCTTTCGCGAAATTCCATTGCATTCTCCAATAACAGGTGGTGATAGTCAGCCCGCGTGACGAATCAACGAAAGGTCTCTACGTTCCTAATTTGCCTACTCTATCTGTGGGGCTCTGCCGCGCTGTTAACAGCGGCCGATCAGGCTGTCACTGAGGAAAAGCCAGCCGCTAGCCAGAAAGAAAAGGAAGCGCCACCCGAAAAGGAGACGCCTGAGGAAAAAAAACCGGAGAAGGCCGCACCTGAGAAGGCTGACGAGGAGTCAGCAACCCCATCCGACGAAACGGAGGATCCGAAAAAGGTCGAAGATGAGGAAATCGCGGTCGCCGTCGCACGACCGGTTTCAGCCGATCCCGTCCAGATTTATGGATGGAGGGAGTATGTGACGGTGAGCGATGGCAAGTTGGAAGAAAGAATGAAGGCGAAGTTGGACACGGGTGCGTTGACAAGCTCGATCCATGCCGAGGAGAAGGAACTTTTCGAAAGAGATGGCAAGAAGTGGGTGAGGTTCGTCGTCGTCGATCCCAGCGACAAGGATTCCAAGAGACTGCGGATCGAAGCACCTCTCGTGCGTATTGCGCGAATCAAGGAGCCGGGAGGGGAGTCGGAATCGCGAGAAGTCGTCCGGCTTGGATTCGTCATCGGCGACCGGAAGCTCAAGGCCGACTTCACGCTCAATAATCGATCAAACATGCTGAGCCCAGTCCTCATCGGTCGGCGGACGATCAAGGAACTCGGATGGGTCGACTCCAGTCGGGCCTACCTTGCGGACAAAAAGCTGATGCGCTGAGCTCGTCCGCGTCTGTGTCCTCCCGCAATCCCATGGCTTCACGAATCAAGCTTTTCGCCATCGTCCTGATCCTGACCCTGACAGGTGGCGGTATCGCGGCTTACAAGCATGTGTATCTCGGGATCCCCGTGATGGTAGGAAACAAGCCGGCCGAGTGGCTGGTGGAGGCAAAGGTCAGTTTTATCGCAACTGGCAGCCCGGTGAATGCGCGGCTTTCATTGCCCGCCGTGGCCATCGATGAGAACTTGGGATTCGACGCTCGTTCTGCGGGTTACAGTTTTGTCGTTGAGAGAAATCAGGGCGAGTATTCGGCGATTTGGTCGGCCGACGAGATGATCGACAATCAGGCTCTCTACTATCGGGTTCGTTTCGCCGATCAGGGAGTTAAGAGTGGCGATCCGATCCCCCAGTCCGGCGAGGCACCTACTCCAGAAGATCCGGGCCTTTCCGGAAGCCTCCGTTCCGCCGCCGAAAATGTCGTCCGGAGAGCCAAGGAGTTATCATCGGATCCCGATTCACTTTTTGTCGGCGTCTTTCGAGAAATTACCGCGATCGGAAGTTCACCGGAAATCGCACTCCTCAAGCGTCACTACGAAGAGGAGGCCGGCGATAGTGCCCTGACTCGGCTTGGCATCGACCTTCTGAACATGGCGGGCGTGCCCGCGCGCGTGGCCTATGGTGTGAAACTTGAAGAAGTCCGTGGTGCTCAGGATCCGATCTGGATGGTTGAGTATTTCGACGGAGTCTATTGGAAGGTTCGTGATCCAGACGATGCCTCGGCAATTCTTGATCGGCGGACAGCCTTCGTCTGGAATCGCGGCGGTGAACCACTTCTTGATCTGAGTGGCGGTGAGAATTCCCAAGTCACGTTCACGGTCACTCGGGATCAGATTCCTCTTGATCGCCTCACCGACTTGCGGGACTCGAGCCTGCTGGTTTCGACAATCTTCGGGCTGCCCGCCTCCGAACGACAGGTTTTCAGCTACGTCGTACTCATTCCAATCGGTGCCTTCGTTGTCGTGGTGCTTCGCAACCTCGTGGGAATCGCCACCCTCGGCACCTTCATGCCGGTGCTGCTTGCGCTCTCCTTGCTGGAGATGAAATGGCAGCACGGACTGGTGATGTTCGTGGTCATTGTTGGTGCGGGTCTCTACTTCCGATTCGCGCTTTCGCGGCTGAATCTCCTCGTCGTTCCCCGGGTGGCTGCCTGCGTGGTGATCGTGACGCTGCTGATGATGATCCTCAGCGTGCTCAGCTGGCACCTTGGGATTCGGGATGGACTGAAGATCACTCTCTTCCCAATGATCATTCTGGCGTGGACCATCGAACGCATGTCGCTGATCTGGGAGGAGGAAGGCAAGCGCAATGCCATGCTTCAGGTTGGAGGGTCGCTGTTGGTCGCGGTGATCGCCTTCTTTTTCATGAAGGAGCGTCAGATCCGCTACTGGGCCTTCTATTTCCCGGAACTGCTTCTGGTGCTCTTGGCCGGCATCATCCTGCTCGGTCGCTACACCGGCTATCGCTTGAGCGAGCTGATCCGATTCAAGAGTTTCCGCACGCACGAATGAATCGTTGGTGGCATCGCTTTTTCAGGACCCCCGGAGAGCTCCGGGAGATGGGCGTGGTGGGCATCAACATGCGCAACGCACGCTTCGTGCTGCCTAACAATCCAAGGAGGCTCTACGATCTTGTGGACAACAAGATTCGGACCAAGGAGCTGGCGGAAGAGCTCGGAATTGCCATTCCTGAAACCTACGGGATCGTTAGTAATCCCCATGACATGAGTCGCATTGCAAGCATGGTGGGGGAGCGCGATTCATTCGTGATCAAGCCGGCGCGCGGTTCAGGAGGGAAGGGGATTCTCGTCATCTCCGGGAAGGAAGATGGACTGTTCATCAAACCAAGTGGCACGCGCCTCACGCTGGAGGAAGTGAAGCACCACATTTCGAATATCCTCGCGGGACTCTTCAGTCTGGGCGGACGACGTGATGTGGCTCTGATCGAGTATCGCGTGCTGTCGTCAAAAGTCCTGACCGACATCAGTTTTCAGGGCGCGCCCGATATTCGGATCGTCATGTTCCAGGGTTATCCCGTGATGGTCATGCTGCGCGCGGCAACCCGCGAGTCCGATGGTCGGTCCAACCTCCACCAGGGGGCGTTGGGTGTGGGAATCGATATCGCGACCGGGAAGACGATCCGGGCCATCCATCACGGCAAGCCGGTTACCGTACACCCCGACCTCAAGGTCCCCTTGATCGGAATTCAGATACCGGAGTGGGACAAGATTCTCGATATCGCCGTGACTTGTCATGAGATGACCGGACTCGGTTATCTGGGTGTCGACGTGATGATCGACGACGAAAAGGGCCCGCTAATGATCGAGGTCAACGCCCGACCCGGACTGGCGATTCAAATGGCCAACGGTGTCGGCCTGCTGAAACGACTTGAGCCTGCGGTGGAGCGCGCGGCGAAATACAAAGCCGAATCCCGTGCGGCGAAAATCGCCTTCTCGAAAAAGAACTTCGCCGTAAAATTTCCCGAGGCGGATGCCCTCAACCCACCATGATCAAGGCCAGCAACCTTCACCGCAGTTATCAGATCGGCAAAAAGCGGGTCGAGGTGCTGCACGGTATCGAGCTCTCGATAGAAAAGGGAGAACGGGTATTTCTCTGCGGTCCAAGTGGCGCGGGGAAGTCCACTCTACTTTACACCCTGGCGGGATTGGAGCGTCCCCAACAAGGAAGCGTTTCGATCGCGGGCACCGATCTTTACGCCCTGAACCCGAAGCGGCAGGCGGCGTTCAGGAACATCAATATCGGCTATATTTTTCAAAACTACCTGCTGCTTCCGGAACTCACCGCGCTGGAGAATGTGATGGTTCCCGGAGCGATCGGGGGGCGGGACTCGGAAAAGCAGGCGAAGGAAGCCCTCGAGCGGGTTGGTCTTTCCGAGCGAGCCGATCACCTGCCTGCGGAATTGTCTGGAGGAGAGCAACAGCGCGTTGCCATTGCCCGGGCTGTGGTCAATCGCCCCGCCGTCTTGTTTGCCGACGAACCGACGGGAAACCTCGACTCACGCAATAGTGGCGAAGTCATGAAATTACTTCTTGGTCTGGCCGGTGAAAGCGGCACGACACTCGTGGTCGTGACCCATGATCCGAGCCTTGCCAACAGCGGCGATCGGCAATTGATCATCAAGGACGGAAGCATCAATCCCGCCTTAGTCACTGAAGTTTCGCAACGCTGCTAGCGGGGCCGGACAGTCCGATAGCCGGTCATGTAGCCGCGGCCAAAGTCCTTCTGGGTCGACTTGGTGTAAAGATTGGCATAGCGAAAATACTTCGGTTCGAGGCCACGCCGGGCATCCCGGACCCCGAGGTTGAAGCCCTGATTGTGGGCGAGCTTGCCGTCGTTCACCGCATTGGCCGGGTAGCCTGATCCATAACCCGGACCATAACCCGGATTGTAGCCGGGTCCGTATCCGGGAGCAGGTTGATAGTAGCAGGAACTCAGAACTGCGACGAGCAGGGGAAGAATGGCGAGGCGTTTCATTGAGTCCGGACGATCAGCGCTTGCCCTCATGACATCAAGGGAGAATGTGCCGTCGCCGACTAGCTCGCCAGCACTCGCTCAGCGAACATCATCAATCCGGTGCACGCCACCAGGATCGACCCGATGATTCTCACCCAGCGAAAGGCCTCCTTTTTCCACCAGCCGAAGAGCCCGAAGGCCACGGCGAGAACCAGCAATTGTCCGAGCTCTACTCCGATATTGAAACCAGCGACTCCAAACACCAGGGAACCGGGTCGATCAACGGGAAGCAGCGGGGCAAGCATGCGCGCAAAGCCGAGCCCATGGATCAGCCCGAACAAAGCGATGACGACATAGCGGCTGCTTCCCACTTTCTTGAGCCAGAGGTTCTCAATGCCAATCCAAACGATGCTGGCCGCGATGGCGAGTTCGACCCAGAGATCGGGCAGCTGCACCCAGCCGAGGGCAGCCATTGCAAGCGTGATCGAGTGAGCAAGAGTGAAAACCAGGCTTTGGGCCAATAGCGGCTTCCATTGCGGGAGGAGCAGGAAAATTCCGACGATGAAAACCACGTGATCCAGCCCGTCGGGAATGATGTGGCGGAAGCCAAGGTGGATCCAGCCGGCCAGTGTTGGAGTTGTGACTTCGACAGCACCTTCCTCGGACCTTTGTAGTACTTGCTCAGAGTAGCCGCTGATGATCGGGATCGTCTCTTCGTCACTTTGGACGATCAGGACCACGCCGAAAGGTTCCTTCCATTCGATACTCAGAGTGTCGTCCTCAAACGGGCCATCGATCTCGACGTCAATCATCGGGGGCATTTCAGCAACGCCCTCCGTCAGAAAGGATGGGGGACCACGGTCAAAATCAGGAACGGTGAGGGACCACGGGATCGGGCCTCGCTCGCTTCGAATGCTCAGGCACTCCCTGAGGTAAATCTCGGTCTCTCGCCGGATTCGCTTCCACTCTGATTCCCCCAGCTGACGCAGCCAGGCGAGGTCCTGGGCGGCCATCTCCTCGTCACCTCGGAATTCGGGCAACATGTAAGCCGCATCCGCCTCGACGACCGCCCGGAATTGGCCATCCGCCGCGTCGATCCGCAGGGTCATTTCGGCGATCTGATGAGCTCGAGCCATCGGCACCATCACCAGGAAAACAAGAGCAAGGAGCCGATGCACCCGCGGATGGTGAAGGTTCCGGCCCCGAGGACAAGTCCGGGCTTTTCCCTGCGCGGTTCGAGTGGCATGAAAGGTTCATGCCCGATGCCGCGCCGCTCCTGATCAAGAACATCCAGATTGTTTCTGCCGACTCTCCCGATTTCACCATGGCCGATGTCTTCATCGAGCACGGGACCTACCAAAGGATCGGCAGCCATTTTGAAGTAGCCGACGGAACCCGCACCATTGAAGGCCGGGGACGACTTTTGATGCCATCGATGTTCGATGCTCATGTTCACTTCCGCGAGCCGGGCGGCGAGGCCAAGGAAGACATTGCGAGCGGCAGTGAGGCAGCGATCAACGGGGGAATCACCGGAGTGGTGATGATGCCCAATACGACACCCTCGATCGACTCCGGGGCGGTAGTCAAAATGGTGCTCGACAAGGCCAAGGAGGTTTCCCGGATCCCGGTGTATACCTCGGGCTGCGTCACCAAAGGGCGCGAAGGAAGAGAGCTGGCGGCCATCGATGCGATGCGTTCGCT
Organism: Haloferula sp.; assembly: GCF_049672945.1. Classification (NCBI taxonomy): domain Bacteria; kingdom Pseudomonadati; phylum Verrucomicrobiota; class Verrucomicrobiia; order Verrucomicrobiales; family Verrucomicrobiaceae; genus Haloferula; species Haloferula sp. The sequence continues at coordinate 26,374 of NZ_JBATWY010000020.1, forward strand.
CGGAGTGACGATGCTCACCGACGACGGCGATTCAACCAGCGATGCCGCCGTGCTCTTCCGTGCCATGCAGTATGCCGGTGAATTCGGCATGTTCTTTGCGAGTCACTGTGAGGTGCCCGAACTTGCCGGTCCGCGTGCCCTGAACGACGGTCCGATGGCCTACAAACTTGGAATCAAGGGTAGCCCTGCCTGTGCCGAGGAGATCATCATCGATCGCGACATCCGTCTGGCTCATGCAGCTGGCGCCCACATTCACATCCAGCATGTTTCGAGCAAGCTGGGCATGGAGACGATCGCCTGGTGGAAGTCGAGGGGCGACGTCAAGGTGACGGCGGAAGTCTCTCCGCACCATCTGATGTTCACGGATGAGGATATCGGAGACTTCGACACTCACTATAAGATGAATCCGCCGCTGCGGACGCGGGCCGACAACGAGGCTCTGCTTGAAGGACTTAAAAGCGGCGTGTTTGATCTGCTCGCCACCGATCATGCCCCGCATACTCCATTCGAGAAAGCGCAGGATTTCACGGCGGCACCGAACGGAATCACGGGACTCGAAACGGCGCTGGTTTCGATGTTTGACCGCTTCGTGGCCTCGGGCGAACTCGCTTGGGATGTGCTGGTCAAGCGCTACTCCGCCGAACCCCGCCGGATGATGGGGATCGATCCCGTGCCGGTTATTGAAGGCGGGACCGCGGACTTCCTCCTCTTTGATCCCGAAGCCGAAACGACCTTCAGTGTCGACTTCATGAAGTCAAAGGCGCGCAACACACCATTTCTGGATAAAACCCTCAAAGGTCGCATCGACCTGGTGGCGCTCAAAGGTGAGTTGCTGCTGGAGCGGGATTGAGGGACTTGTCGGCCCCGGCCCATACACTCGCTTGCGGAATGGCCCAATTGGATCGAAGATAGCAGGATGATTAGGGAAATACGCCGCCGGGATTTCATGGTTACGGGAGCCGGCTGGCTGAGCAGCATGCTGGTGGCTCGTGCCGTGGAGGAGAAAAGAGCGAAGACGATTTCGATCTTTCACACCACGGATCTGCACGGGCATATCGAACCGACCGTGGATTACGACGGGGTGGGGGACGTCGGTGGCATGGCTCGCTGCGCGACTCAGATCCGGCGCTGGCGAAAACAGTTCCCTGATTCGTTGTTGGTCGATGTCGGGGATGTTTATCAAGGAACTCCGGTGGGTCTTCAAACCGAAGGCAAGATCATGATCGATCTCTTCAATCGGCTTGGCTACGACGCGTGGGTCATTGGGAATCATGACTTCGATTGGGGTCGCGAAGTGCTTGAAGGAGCGTTTGCCCATTCGAAATCCAAAGTGCTCGCGGGAAACCTCAGAATTGGTGACGCCCTCGTAGGGAAGATCGAGGGAGCTTGGGAAAATGTTCTACCCTGGACCATTCGCGATACCGGTGGCTTTCGAATCGGGCTCGTCGGGCTGACCACGCCGGGACTGCCTTTCTGGTTGGCTCCGGAGACCCTTGGAGGAGTCCGGGTATTCGATCCTGAGGTGGCTCTGAAACAGAGCGTCGCCGAGCTGAAGGCGGAAAATGTGGATGCCATCGTCGTGATGGGGCACATGGGCTGGCGTTGGGAAGAGGACTACGCCAATCCCGTCCCGACTCTGCTGAAGAATGTCGAAGGGGTGGATGTCTATCTTGCAGGGCACAGCCATCAGGATCGGTCCATGTGGTTCGAAGGCGATACCATTTGCTCTCAGGCAAGCTACCATGGGATTCATTGCGGTCGTGTTGATCTGACCTTCGATCTGGAATCCCGAAAGCTGATCGATCGCAAAGCGTTCACCGTTCGGATGGATGGAAGATTTCAATTGGATCCCGCCGTGATGGAGATCGCCCAGCCGGAATTGAAAAAGTCCGAGGCGCAGATGGAAAGGAAGGTTTGCACCGTGAATCGAAAGATTCCCTTGAGAGGCGAAAACTCCCTCAGGACCATCTTTTGCAAAGCGTTTGAGGCTGCCCTGAAACGCGACGGAATCGAAGTCGATGGGGTTTATCACGGAACCTTCGGCACCGGCGCGGTGGAGCCAGGTGACAAAACGGTCGCGGACTGCTGGAACTGGCTGCCCTACGAGAACCTGCTGGTCACCCTCGAACTCGAACCCGAACAGCTGAAGATGATTCTTGAGGAGGAGTTGAGTCTTTCCTCCTCAGACCGGGTGCTGTGGCCTTTCGAGGTCCTTCGCGGTGGTGATGGCAAAATCGCCGAGCTGAAGCTTGAAGGGCAGCCCCTGACTGAAGGCACGCGCTATCGGATCGCCGTGAATTCCTACGACGCCCAATCCGGAGGAAAATCGATGATGGTCCTCAGGAAAGTTGCCCAACTTCCGGGTTCCAAGCGCACCATGACCTCGATCGGAACACGGGCGGCCCTGATCGACTGGTTGTTAGAGCAGAAGGAAATCTGAGAATTGAGGCACCAAGTGGACAATTGGTGCCTTGAATCGCTTCAGGATTTCTCGATCGGTTTCTCAGTCGCGGCGTCGATGATGGCGAATCGTTCCCGGTGAAGTGCCGGATCCGAGCGGAAGATAAGCCGCCCGGAGTGGCTGCGTTCAAGTTCGACAAGCAGCTTGCTGTCGTCGGTCTTGAAACGATTTAGGACGTCCGAGTTCACGACAACGATCAAATCGCCCGCACCTTGCTCCCGCTGCTTGTTGATGACCGTGACCAACTTGCGCTGAATCTCGACGCTCATCGTCATCGGAGTCTTCACGCGTCCCTTGCCTTCGCAATACGGGCATGGCTCGAACATGGTGTCGCGAAGACTCTCGTTGAGTCGCTGCCTCGTCATCTCCATCAACCCGATGGAGGAAATCTGGAGCACCTGGGTCTTGGCCTTGTCGCGCTTGAGTCGCTCGCGCATCACCTTGTAGACGGCTTGTTGATCGCGGCGATGGCGCATGTCGATGAAGTCGACCACCACCAGTCCGCCGATGTTGCGAAGTCGCAACTGGCGGGCGACCTCCTCGGCGGATTCGAGGTTGGTCTGAAGAATCATCTTCTCGACGTCCTTGGCCCCGCGATTGCGGCCGGTGTTGACGTCGATGGAGATCAAGGCCTCGGTTTCATCGATGACGATGTAGCCGCCACACTTCAACCAGACCTGTCTTGAGAAGGCCTCATCGATCTGCTTCTGGATATTGAGGTTTTCGAAAATCGGTTGATTGCTGGCATGGAAGTGGATGCGCCGCTTTGCCCTGCGGGAAACCCTGCCCGCCACTTCACGGATGAACTCAGTGGTCTCCTCATCGTCGCAGAGAACCTGATCGACCTCGTCGGTGAGGAAGTCGCGGGCGGTGCGCTCGACGAGCCCCGGCTCCTGAAAGGCGCAGACGGGTGCCGGCTTCGAGTCGCGCTTCTCTTCCACCGAGCGCCATTGCTCGAGCAACATCGCGAGGTCGCGCACGAAATGACGGGCTCGGGTTCCAAGCGCCACAGTGCGCATGATGATTCCCATCCCCTCCGGGACTGAGAGCCGCTGCATGATCTTGCGCAGACGCGCGCGCTCTTTCGGATCATCAATCTTGCGGGAAATACCAAACTGCTCGGTGTAAGGCATCAGCACCAGATAGCGCCCGGCCAGCGAGATATTGGTGGTGACGCGCGGGCCCTTGGTGCCGATCGGCCCCTTGGAAACCTGGATCATGATTTCCGAGCCGATCGGATAGATGTTCGGGATATCCTTCGAGGTAATCTTCTTCTGCTTTCTCGGCTTGTTGCCGCGTTGGATCTCCTCAAGTCCGGAATCGAGAGCAGCGGGAATGGCATCCCAGAAGTGGAGGAAGGCGTTCTTCTCAAGACCGATATCAACGAACATGGCTTTCAGACCTTGTTCGATGTTCTTGACGCGGCCCTTGAAGATGCCGCCGACGATGTTCTGCTCGCCTTCGCGTTCGACGGTGTATTCTTCGAGAAGACCGTCTTCCAGAAGCGCCACCCGGCGCTCCAGCTTCTCGACGTTGACGATGATGGTGTTTCCTTGCTTCGGATTCGGCTTTCCGATTCCGAGAATGCGCTTGATGCGTTTGATCATATAAATACTTGGTTTGAAAATTGGTTTAGTTGGGTTCTTCGACAGGGAGTGCCCGCGGTATGACGGCACCCTCCTCGTCCACTTCAGGAGTGATGCTTGGTTCTGGTGTGATGGTTGCTTCCGTCGTCAAAGTGACGGCGGGTCGAACTTCAATCGGGTCGCTGGTTTCATCGCCGGTTTCGCCAATGTCGGTGGCGTCAATGGCTGCAAGAACATCTTCGGGGAGTTCGATTTCGAGAATCGGTTCCTTGTCGCCGTAGGCAGGCTCCAGAGGCGCAAGCGGCAAGCGCATGCCTTCATCGCGTGCGAGCAGGCCGCGGAGAATCAGATGCACGAGTGGTCCACAGACGGCACCGCCCGACTTTCCATTCTGGACGAGAACGGCAACCGCATAGCGGGGTTCCTCGAAGGGTGCGAAAGCAACCGTCCAGGAGTTGTGCGAGGGCTTGCCGTCGTCGGAGGTCTGGGCCGTGCCGGTCTTGGCGGCGACTTCGACATTCGGAATCTTGGCCCGACCTGCCGTGCCGCCGGGTTTGTTGACGGCCATCCACATGCCCTGACGAATCAACTCGAGCTCAGAGGGCTCGACCCCTTCCTTGATCAAATCGATTCGGAGCTTCGGCTTGTCCTCGACGAGGAAGGTCCCATTGGGCAGGCGTGCATGCTTGACCAAACGAGGCCGGTAGTAACGACCTCCATTGGCAATACAGGAAACCATGGCACAGAGTTGAAGGGGAGTCGCCAGCGAGTCACCCTGTCCGATCGAGAGCTGGGCGACATCTCCGGATGTCAGCGAGCGGCCGCGATTTGCCTGCTTCCATGCCTTGCTTCCCGGAATGCGCCCACCGCTTTCATTGGGCAGCGGGATCCCGGTCGGCTGACCAAATCCGAGCATCTGGAGACCGGCGACCAAGCGGTCGGCACCCAAGGTATTGCCCAGTTTGAAAAAGTAGGGATTGCAGGACTTTTGAATTGCTTCCGAGAGACCGAGTGAACCGTGGCTTCCCCGTCGCATGTTCCACAACCAGCAGGCGGGTTTGTAACTGCCGTAGGAGACGAAGCCATCGCAGGAGAAACTTCGTGTCGAAAGTCCGTTGAGCGCGCCCGCCAATGCCGTGCCCAGCTTGAAAGTAGATCCCGGCGTGAAGCCGGAGATACATCGATCGGTGAAGGGTGACGACGGATTGTCGAGGTAGGCCTTGTAGATGTCTCCGTTAATACTAGGAATGAAGTCGTTCGGGTCGTAGTCCGGCACCGAGGCCATGGCGAGAATTTCTCCGGTGCGGACATCCATCACGACGGCTGCCCCGCGTCCCACCCGGCGGAGCACGTTCGAGACGAGATACTGGGCATGAGCGTCAATCGTCAGCGTAACATCCGCACCAACCTTCGGTTCGCTGTAATCATCGAGCTTCGTGATCTTGCCTTTCTCGTTCTTGACGTAGGTTTTACTTCCTTCCCGACCGCGAAGAATGTCATCAAAGGTGGCTTCGATACCGAGCTTCCCTTTCTCTTCACCGATGTAGTGATCAAAGACTCGTTTGGCCTCATCCGGAATATCTCCTTTTTCCCACTGTTGCGTGTAGCCGAGTTGATGAACACCGAGTGCTTTGAAAGGGTACTCGCGCTGGGGACGCACATCGAGGTAGACCCCGGGAACCTCGAGGTTGTGTTCTGCGAGTCGGGCGAACTGATCGAAGTCGAGTTCCGTGTTGTAGGAAAACGGAACCAGCCCCCGGTGGGTGACATAGTGCGTCCTGAGTGCGCTCGCATTGTATCCCTTGGCAACGCCGAGTTCAGCCAGCCTGGGAATGATCCACGTATTAACGATCTTGACGATGTCCGTCTCCTCGGCCAACCGCGGCATACCCTTCTCGGAAGTGACCACGTCACGCTTGGCATCGATCTCATTCCGCCGCCGGTACGACTTGTGGATTTCCTCAAGATCAAAGTAGACCTCGTAGTTGCGTCGATTGCGGGCGAGTTCGACTCCGTTCCGATCAAGAATGGCACCACGAATCCCTGGTTCCCGGACGGTGACCAGGCTATCTCCGGGCTCGAGGGACTTGTAGTAGTCCTCATCGGTGATTTGGAATTCATAGAGCCGCGACAGCAGCGCACCGAAGCCGAACAGCACGAGGGCTGTCAGCAGGTAGATACGCAGGCGGTGTCGAGGTTCCATGGAGTTGTTAGGCAGTGAGCGTCTTGGGTTTGGGCTTTTTCAAACCTTCGAAGCGGATCGTGTAGCGAGACCAGTCAGCGAGCCTGAACAGAAGCCAGAAGACAAGCGGCGAGAAGATCATCGTGATCGCCGAGGAACAGGCGATCTTGAGAAGCACCGTCTGGTTCATGACGAACCCGCCACGAATGAAGTTGATGAGCAAATACTCGCCCATCAGGTAGAGAAATACGGCAACCCCCGAAAGCATGGCGGAAAACTGCCACTGACCTTGTCTGAAGAGCGGCTGAATCCCGTGCATCAGGTAACCCATGATGCCGTAGATGACGATCGAATAGCCAAATCGAAGTTGCTCGACCGGTCGCGTGTAGACTTCCGGGTCGCCGCCATGGGGACCAAGGGTGTTCTGGGCGTCGCTCAGAAAACCGCAGACAAAGGCGAGCAGCAGCATGACGGGAACGGGCACCGTCACGGCGGCACACAGGAAGACGAGAGCCACCAACAGGAATCGCGACCCGTTGAGACCGGTCAGCGAGGGAATGAACTGTTGGACGACCACCGAAACGATCACCAAAATCAGCAGGGAAATCGTGTAGCGGATCATGGTTCCTCCTTTTGGGGGGTTAGGACGAAAACCGTGCCGAGATTCTGAAAATCGACGGACGGAGTGACGATCGCCTCCGTGTCAAGTGACCCGGGCTGCAACAGCTCAATCTCCCCGAGTAGGAGATCGGCAGGAAAGAGACCTCCGCGACCGGATGAAAACACCCGCATGCCCTTGCTGAGGCGGGCATCCTTCGAGAGGAAACGCAGACGCAGCTTCGGGCTACCTTCGTGAACACGCTGACCGCTGAGAATCCCTTCCTCCGGACTACCTTCGACGCGCGCGGAAACCTGGCAGGCTTCATCGGTGAGCAGGATCACGCTGGAACGATGCTCGCCGAGTTGATCGACTTTGCCGACGAGACCGCGATCCGTTACGACTGTAAACGCAGTAGCAATCCCCGACTCTTCTCCACGATCAATCTCAACCGTTTGCCACCAGGTCGAGGGTTGGCGCCGGGTGATCCGGGCGGCAATCACATCGAACTGCGTCCGCTCCTTGAAATCCAACGAACGCCTGAGACGGGCGTTCTCCGCCTCGATCGTTCTCAGTTGTGACTCGATCAACTGCAGTCGACCATAGTCGCCGCGCATGGCTTCGACTTCGGCTTCGAGAATTTCCGAGTGCTCCACCTCGTCAATGAAGGTCCGCGCACGGGTTTCAAGGGCAGAACCCGCGGTCAGGAAAGGGGAGATCGCGCGGTAGTAGGAAGCCTGGATTTCTCTCACGGAGCGCTCGCTTCGCGTCAATGCCCATACGGCACCTCCGAGAAAGAGAAGCAGAGCCAGCAGATTGAGCGGCTTCATCCGGAATGAGGAAGGCCGGTCCGAGGACCGGTCAGCGGGTGATGTTGGTGACGCGCTTCAGGACCTCGATTTCCTGAAGCATTTTCCCGGTCCCCTCGGCCACGGCACTCAGAGGGTCTTCCGCGACATGAACCGGAAGTCCGGTCTCTTCACGCAAAAGCTTGTCGAGCCCTCGGAGCAGGGCGCCTCCACCAGCCAGCACGATGCCTCGATCGACGAGGTCGGCGGCCAATTCAGGTGGGCAGCGCTCAAGCGTCGTGCGCACCGCGTCAACGATGGTGGAAAGAGGGTCGGCCATGGCTTCGCGGATTTCCTGCGAAGTGATGGTAATCGTTTTCGGCAGGCCCGCGACGAGGTCGCGCCCTTTGACTTCCATGGTGATTTCCTTGGCGATCGGTGCGGCCGATCCGAGTCGGATTTTGATGTCCTCCGCCGTGCGTTCGCCAATCATCAGATTGTAGTTCCGCTTCATGTAGGAGATGATCGCATCATCGAGTTCATCGCCAGCGGTGCGGACGGAGCGGGCGTAAACGATGCCGCCAAGTGAAATCAGGGCGACCTCGGTGGTGCCGCCGCCGATATCGACGATCATGTTTCCGGAGGCGTCCATCACGGGAAGTCCGACGCCGATCGCAGCGGCCATGGGCTCCTCGACGATGTGGACTTCGCGGGCGCCGGCCTGTTCGGCGGACTCGGAAACCGCACGACGCTCGACTTCGGTGATTCCGGAAGGGACGGCAATCACCACCCGCGGGTTGTTGCGGCGGCCTTTGTTCACCTTGCGGATAAAGTGGCGGAGCATCGCCTCGGTGACTTGGAAATCGGCGATCACACCGTCCTTCAGCGGGCGGATGGCGATGATGTTGCCCGGCGTTCGACCGAGCATGCGTTTCGCATCGTCGCCGACAGCCAGCACTTCGTTGGTGCCTGCCTTGACGGCGACCACGGAAGGTTCGCGCAGAACGATTCCTTGGTCCTTAACGTTGACGAGGGTATTCGCAGTGCCGAGATCGATGCCTATATCATTGGAAAACCAGTTTCCGAAAAGCTTTGCAAACATTCTGAGAGTAAGAGAGTTGAGAAAATTGATGAGTGCCGGGTGAGTCAGTCAGCGCCGATCCTGTGACCGCCGCCGACTGAGCGAAAAAAATCCCTGCACAGAAGATCCGTGCAGGCGCAAAAATATGCGGCCCCGCCTCCCATAGGGTCAAGCGGGAATGCCCGATTATCTAATGATTCCTAAAGACTTCTGTCGTCCTGGAATCGGCATCAAGAGCCCGCCAGGAGCGGCCCGGAGACCGAATGACGGGTCAGAAACTCCTCAGCAAGGCCCATGTAGGCCTTGGAACCGGTTCCCGCAGGGTCGTGCTCGAAGATCGTTTTGGCATGGCTCGGCGCTTCGCCGATGCGGATCGTCCGGGGAATCACGGTATGGTAGAGCTGGTCCGGGAAGTAATTGCCCACTTCCTCGACGACCTGTTTTGCCAGATTCGTGCGTCCGTCGAACATGGTCATGACGATGCCCTCAAGCTCGAGCTCGGGGTTGGCACCGGATTCCTTGATCTGATCGATGACGTGCACGATCTTGGCCAGTCCCTCCAGGCCGAACCACTCGCACTGGAGCGGAATCAGGATTTCATCGGCAGCAGCGAGCGCAGAAGTCATCAGCACGCCGAGGGAAGGGGGGGTGTCGAGAATGCAGAATTCGAAGAGATCGTTCGGTTTGAGACCCTGAAGATGGGTCCGCAAGCGGGTGAGGTGATCTTCGCTGCGGGCGAGCTCGATTTCGACACCGGCGAGATCCATGTGCGACGGGATGATCGAAAGGTTCTCGCGACCGGTCGGCTGAATCTTGTCGCGGACATCGGCGTGACCGAGCAGGGCGGGGTAGACGCTGTCGTCGCCTTCGACTTCAAGCCCAAGCCCGCTGGTGGTGTTTGCCTGAGGATCGAGATCGATCAGCAGCACCCGCTGGCCACACATCGCGAGCGCGGCGGCAAGGTTGAGCGCGGTAGTGGTTTTACCCACGCCGCCCTTCTGGTTTCCAATGGCAATGACTTTCATCTGGCTCGAACGCTCCTAACGAGCGAGGAGTCTTCCGGGTGAGCGCCATAGTGGCAAACAAAACCCGAAAGTAAGACTAAGGAAAACGATGACCTGGACTGAAGAGCTCGTTCGAAGCGAAACCGGCTGGAAGGCCTTTCGTGAGGGAAAGGCGCTCGCGGGGCGGCATCGGATCATCAGCTTCAAGCGCGGCGAGGATCTGCTCACCGGGGCTTTCAAGGAAGGAAAGCGAATGATCCGGACCGTGGTCCGAACCGGCAGCGCCCTTTCCGTGGAATGCGCGTGTCCGGCGAATCAGGCGACCGGAGAAGTCTGCGCTCACGGGGTGGCTCTGCTCCTGACGGCCATCTCCGATCCGCCAAAAGAAGCACCAATTCAAGAAGAGCCGGCTCTCAAAGGTGAATTGCTTGCCTGTGCGATTCGATTTCCAGCGCAGCTTTCGAAGATGCTGAGCGCAGGGCGCCTGAGCGCGCAGATTGAGCGGGCGAAGCGAGAGCCGGACCAGAGCGATGCCGCGTTCTCCATTTGGTTGGCGCGGAATGCTCCGGGCGCGGACTTTCCGAAAATCCTCTCCCTGAATCCGGATCAAATGGGCGACTTCCTGCAAGCACTCGCCGGCCACTCGGACTTGAGCGCCGGGGGCGAAGCCATGACCATCTCGGAAGATCGCCTTGCACCCCTCAGCCTCGCTGCCAGTGAGCATTCATCGGAGCGCATCCGCTTGCGCCTGAGTCCGGACGCGGCCACCCAGACGCCAATCAAATGGGGCGACGGTCTCGGATTGGCCAAGCACTCCGAAGGGGGCTGGCTGATCGGACGTTTGCCGGTTGAACCTTCCTCGTTGGTGTGGCGGGACGAAGCCGCGGAGCTGATGGCCACGGGAGAACTGGAAATCTCGACGTCCGAATTTTTCGCCGAGGCCGATCAGTGGCTGGACCTCTTCCAGAGTCCACTTCCTGGCTGGCTGGGCAGACTGCGATTCGTCCCGGCCGTGCCTCAGTTCACCTTGGAGCTGGAAGGATCGCTCAATGCCTTGGACGCGACCGCAGGCGTCTCCTACTTCGGAAACGAGCCTTCACCCTTGAGCGCCAATCGGTCGGACATTCAGGGACTTCCCAAGCTCGAAGAGGACGAAGCCCTTCGAATGCGTGACTTCCGGGCCGAAGATCAGGCACTTCGGAGCCTGCTCAAAACCGGACTGACCGAATCCACGAAACGGGGGAGCTTCACTCTCCGGGACCCCGACGCCATTCTGAGCTTCCTCGCCGATGATCTCCCCAGACTTCGTTCGCGATGGAAAGTGACGCTGGGCAGCCGATTGGAGCACGTTCTCAAATCGCTCCACGTGATCCGCCCAAAACTCGAATCTTCTCAAGATCTCGCATGGGAATTATCGTTTCAAACGGATGCTGGAAAAGCAGTCCCGGAGGCGAAAATCCGAGAGATGCTGCGCTCAGGCCGACGCTCTATCAAGACCTCGAACGGCGCCACCGTGGCGGTCAGTCGCGAGATTCCGGACTTTGTTGAGCCCCTCCTTGCCGACCTCGGAATCGCCACTCGGGAAGGCCGAATTCAGGCCGATCGAGCTCAGGATTATCTTTTCCGCGAAGCACGTAAAAATAGGAGTGAAAAACTTGACCTTAGTGATGCGAAAAGAACCATTGCGCTTGATATTCCCGAAGGCTTGGAAGTCAAGATGCGAGCCTATCAGGAGGAGGGCTTCCAGTGGCTTGTGGATCGACTTCAGAACCTGTCAGGCGCACTCCTTGCGGATGAAATGGGTCTCGGCAAGACAATTCAAACCATTGTTTCGATTGCGTATTTCAAACAGCGTAAGCAGGCGAGCCTTACGCTGGTTGTCGTGCCGACATCACTCCTGGGCAACTGGCGTGACGAGTTTCAGCGATTCGCGCCAAACATCCGCCTCGTGACCCTTCACGGAAGCAAGCGCGACGCGCTTCGGGATGAGGCGCTTCGCTCGGATGTCGTCCTGACAAGCTACGGGACACTAACCCGGGACCTCGCGTTTCACCTGCGGCAGGACTACGATCTGCTGGTGGTGGACGAGGCGAGCTTACTGCGTAATCCGGACAGCGAGACCTCAAGATCGATTGCCAAAATCCAGGCCCGCAAGCGACTCGCACTGACCGGCACACCCGTTGAGAACCTCCTGAGGGACCTTTGGTCGATCTTTCGTGTGGTGGCACCAGGCTACCTGGGATCAAAGAGCGAATTTGAGGAGCGCTATGCAGCGACTGCCCCCGACATCTCCGAGGGCGCGAGCGAGAGGCTGCGACTGCGCATTTCGCCCTTCGTCCTACGCCGCACGAAAGCCGAAGTCGCCAAGGACCTACCGGAGAAAATCGAAATCGATACCTGGCTCGATCTCGACCGAGGAAGCAGGGGGCTTTACGCGAAACTTGCGCAGGCAGGACTCCGGGAACTTGAAGAGCTGGAAGGGCAGTCGGGTCGGGCGCGCATGCATCTGCTGACCCTGTTATTGCGCTTGAGACAGCTATGCCTCGACCCTCGGTTACTGGATGAGGAAGCCGAACAAGGAGCGAAGAGCGAGAAACTCCAAAGCCTGATCGAGGAGAGGATTGGAAACAATGGTAAAACGCTAGTATTTAGTCAGTTCCGAAAATATCTACACCTAATCCAAAAGGAGTATTCCGAGACTGGAATTCAGGTTTTCTCGCTGGATGGATCGACCCGTGATCGAGGAGCCTTGGTCAAAAGCTTCCAAGGGCATGACGGGCCGGCGGTATTCTTCATAAGTCTGAAGGCAGGAGGCTACGGCCTGAATCTGACCGCCGCCGATACCGTGATTCACATGGACCCATGGTGGAATCCGGCGGTCGAAGCCCAGGCCAGCGACCGGGCCCACCGGATTGGCCAGACGCAGCCCGTGACGATCTACAAGCTCCTGACCCGAGACACCGTCGAGGAACGCGTACGCCGAATGCAGGATTCGAAGCGAGCCGTGATCGACTCGCTCAGCGGAGACGCCGCGCCGGGTAACTGGAGCGAGTCGGACATCAAGTCGCTTTTGGGCTAACCTTGAATAGGGCCTCCAGACCCGAGACCTTGAGGTTTTCGGAAACAGCAGTCCCTTGATAGACCTGAAAAACAGGGAGTCAGACCTCTCCTTTTTTGGACTCCGCATTACATGCATTGTAACAAGTAACCTATTCAAGTGCTTGGGACCTCAATCCTCGGCCTGGGTCTGGAATCCGGTCGTTTCCGGACTTCTTGCCCCAAGATCAAAGCTTTCGCTCGGTCGCTTGTCTCCGTTTTCGCAAACATCGCAGGCTTTTCAGCCGCCGACCGTGATCTGGAACGGCACCTTGGTTTCGCTCAGGTTCTTCCAGTAGCTGACTCGGACTTCGAGCTCGCTGTTCTCGGCCTTGCTGAATGAGAAGGTTTTTGAGTCGCCGCTCCAGCTGCCGCCCGATGAGTTGAGCTTTTTGCCGCCATCCATGATTTCCAATTCGATGATCGATGCGTAGTCGCCGACGACCTTGATCGAGGTGCTGTCTTTGCCGCCGAACATTCCGCCGCTGCTGATCGAGACTTTGAACGGACCCACATCGATCGGTTTGGCTCCTTTGATAAGCTTGCCCGTGGCTTCGTCCGTCTCGCCGCCCGTGAACATGACGACGCTGCCCTCCACTTTGGCACCTTCCAATCGGCCCATCAGTTCGCCGCGGAGTTCGACGGTGAACGATCCGACGTCTCCGTCTTCACTGACTTTTGGAAAAGAACCCTCCTCCCAGATCGACTTTCCGCGCTTGTTCTTCGAAAGTTCGTTGCCATCGCGATCAAGCATCCGGTCGATGACGACGGAATCCTCCTTGAAGGCGACGAGATTCGGACCCGAGACGAGGAATGCGAGTTCCGCTCCGAATTTGTGCCCCATGGGTTTGACCTCGAATGGCACCTTGTCGCTGAGGCTGGCTCCGACTTGATACTGCACCAGGCGGACGGAAATCGGGTCTTCGGCCAAGGCGGTCGTCAGAAGTCCGGGAACAATAAGGAATGCGGTGGGATTCATGTTGGGATCAAGGAATGAGTTTGGCCGCCGTCGCCGGGTCGATCGTGAAGGTCCCTCGGTCGAAGGCCTTGGCGGTGCCACCTTCCTCGACCTTGTATTCGTAGGCCATGATGGGCTTGGTCCCTGGAATTTCGGACATGAGATAGACACGGATCGCGAGCGCTTCCTTGCCGGTCGCTCCCTTCAAGGGTTTGACCCGGAAAACCACATCATTGAGTCCATCCTTTGCTCCGCCTGCAATGATCTCGGCTTCCTTGGTGTTGATAAAGGTGTGGCGGCTGACCTGGTTGACTTGCACTTCGACCTCACGGTCTGGACAGTAAACGTAGACTTTGGCGATGTATTTCGCCGGGTTGATGGCGATGGGAGTCGGGGGCACCACTCCGGTGGCCTGGAACTCCGGGGTTTCTCGTACATAGGTCAGGTCTCCTGCCGCGAGTTCCTTGCGAACGTCCGGGAGTGCACTGAGATTGACGAACTCGGAGCGATCATATTTCCAGCGCCCGCCTTCGTTAATGAAGGACACCAACATGATGTTGTCGGTCGGGTCGCCACCGATGCCAAAGTCCACTTTGCCGTAAAAGGCGGCCTTGGCTGTCGCTCCGCGCTGGGACACATGGATGGTCCTGAGTCCCTTCAGCGATGGAGGCGGCGCCGGAACCTGAAATACCGATGCTGGGAACGGCCGCTTTTCGGAGAGGATGCGATTGCGCACCTCCATCTGCCGGTGCCTGGCGGTAAGGGCCTGCCATTGTCGGGCATCGGAGCTGATCATCGCCTGCCGCCAGGATTGGTAGGTCTGAATCAGGTTTTTCGCGAGCGCGTTGGTGTCTTGAGCGTCCGCGAGTGCCGCGCTCATCAGAAGGCACATGGAAAGGATTCGTGCTGTCATGGTCAAAACGATTGGACAAGTGATGGCCGGACACAACACAATCCTTTCACCCCGCTGCGGTGGCGGACATCGCCCCCCTTCCCTTCAACGATGAGTATCCTTTCGAAAGTGCCCCCGATCGGCCAGAAGCGTCAGGCCGAGATGCTCAAATCCGCGACTTCCCTGACTTATCTCGAAACGCCCCAGGGTCCGGTTCAGGCTCACTTTTTCGTTCCATCGGATTTTGTTTCCGGGCAGCGGCGCCCGGTGGTGATCTTCCTTCACGGAGGTTTCTGGGATGGGTCGATGCCCACCCAGTTCGTCCCTCAATGCCTGCACTTCGCCAGCCGTGGTGCGATTGCGATCGCCGTTGAAACCCGTGTGGAATCCATTCACGGAACGGGACCGATGGAAGCCTTGGAAGATCTTCAAACGCTGCTGAGCTGGCTCACCGAACATTCCGAGAACTTCGGTTTGGATTTGGACAAAGTGGTGCTCGGAGGGGCTTCCGGTGGGGCTTTTCTGGCGCTGATCGAAGTGCTCCCCAAGGATTCGGGCAATTCCACCCCCATTTCACCCGCCGCCTTGCTGCTTTTCAGCTCGGTGCTGGACACCATGAAGCCCGACCTTGCGCGCCGTTTTCCAGAGAAAAAGACCGCCAAGAGGCTCTCTCCGCTGAGGCTGATCCGCAAGGGTCTGCCGCCGATGATTCTTTTCCATGGCAAGCAGGACCGGGTGACGCCCTACGCGGATGCCGAAAAATTTGCCCGAGTCGTCAAGAGAAAGCGCAACAAGGTGGAACTGATCGATTTCGACAAGGCGGAGCATTCGTTCTTCAATTTCAACGTCTCCGAGCTCTATTACGAGTTGACCGTCAAGGCGGCCGACCGATTTCTTGTCGACCACGGCATTCTTCCACAAGATGAGTTGGCGGAATTGTGATCCGTGATCTAGCTTGCACTAGGCGCAGTTCCTGCTTGGCAGTCGCCGTGAGCTAAAGTTTAGTCCCGCCCCCGTGGTGGGTCACCGCCGGAATCCGATTCGGGCGGCACCTCGGGCAACCCGATTTCCGCTTTCCCTGATGAATCCATTTTACCACTCGAGCACCCCGGTCGTCCCCGGATCCCTTCACAACCTTCTTCAAGAGCACGACAACTGTGGCATGGGTGCCATCGCCCAGATCCACGGAAAACGCAGCTACCAGATTCTCGATTACGCCCTTTGCTCGGTCTGCAACATGACCCATCGCGGGGCCGTCGATGCCGACGAGAAGACGGGTGATGGCTCGGGCATTCTCTCACAGATCCCCTACCCGATTTTCCGCAAGGCGGTTGCCGCACTCGGCGGAAGCTTGGAGAACGATGCAGATCTCGCGGTCGGTGTGTTTTTCCTACCGCTCGATGATCGAGGAGCTCAAGAGCAGATCAGGTCCTTGGCGGAAGGCGTCATCGCCAAGCGTGGCATCGAGAAGATCGGCTGGCGCGAAGCCCCGGTGGATCCCGATGCTCTCGGAAATCTTGCGCGTGCCACCCAGCCACGGATCGAACATTTACTGATGAAGAGGCCTGCAGGTTGGGAGGGCGATCATTTCGAGCGCCAGCTTTTCCTCTGCCGTCGTCAGATCGAGTTGCAGACTCGTGAGGTCAAGGACTTCTACATGCCTTCCTTCTCCAGTCGCCTGATCTCCTACAAAGGTCTGGCCATGCCGGCCGCCCTGCGCGGATTCTACAAGGACCTTCAGGATTCGGATTTCGAAACCGCGATCTCCCTTTATCACCAGCGCTTCTCGACCAATACCTTCCCTGCATGGCCTCTCGGTCAGCCCTTCCGGATGATGTGCCACAACGGCGAGATCAACACCGTCGAAGGCAACCGCAACTGGATTGCCAGCCGCGAAGACTACTTCGAATCCGAGGTGTGGGGCAGTGACGTCGAGCTGCTCAAGGATCTGGTCAGTGACAAGGAATCGGACTCCGCCTCGCTCGATCACGCGCTTGAAGTGTTGGTCCTCTCGGGACGTTCGCTGGAGCATGCGATGTGCATGCTGGTGCCTCCGGCTTATCGAAATGATGAGGATATCTCCGACGATCTGCGTGCCTTCTATCAATACATCCGTTCGTTCTCGGAACCGTGGGATGGCCCGGCAGGTCTGGTCTACACGGATGGGGTGAAGTTGTGTGCTTCGCTCGACCGGAATGGCCTTCGACCATCTCGCTACAAGTTGACGGAAGACGGCCTGCTTTACATCGGTTCGGAAATCGGTGCGGTCGTGATCGACGACTCCTCGGTCATCCGGAAGGGCCGACTCGGCCCCGGTCAAATGCTCTCGGTGGATACGTCCACCGGTGAAGTTCGCAACGACCGGGAAATCAAGGAAGCGCTCGCCAAACAGAAGCCCTACGCGCGCTGGATCGATGAGAACCGTCTCGAGCTCAGGCGTTTTGTTTCTCCGGAAGCGCACGCGCCTGCCGAAGACTTCGGTGCCTTGGAACTCTCACGGCAGCAGGTGGCGCACGGGATTTCGATCGAGGAACTCGACATGGTTTTCCCACCGATGATCAAGGCGGCGCAGGAAGCGGTCTTCTCGATGGGTGACGATATTCCTCTTGCCGTCCTTTCGAGTTACCCACGATTGCTCTTCACCTACTTCAAACAGCGCTTCGCTCAGGTCACCAACCCTCCGATCGACCCGATTCGTGAGTGGGCGGTGATGACGACGGCGGCAGGTCTCGGTGTCGAACACAACTGGCTCGACGAAACACCCGAGCATTGCCGCATCGTGAATCTCGAAACGGCGATCCTGTTCGAGCACCAGCTTGAACGCATCAAGCACCTCGACGAGGAGGGCTTCCCGGCCGTCGTCTTGGACACCACTTGGCCTGCGGTCGATGGACCAGGCGGCATGAAGAAGCGTCTCGATGAGCTATGCAAGGTCGCGACCGAAGCCGTCGATGCCGGAGCAAACATTCTGATTCTTTCGGATCGTACCACCTCGGCGAATCAGATACCAATCCCATCAATGCTGGTGACCGGCACGATTCATCATCACCTGATTCGGGCTCGCAAGCGCTTGCGCTGCTCTCTGGTCGTTGACTCGGGCGAGGCCCGGGATACGCATCAGGTGGCCTGTCTCTTTGGAGTCGGAGCGACAGCGGTCTGCCCCTACATTGGATACGCCACGGTCAGGCAGCTCATCGCAGCTGATGCTGGCAAAGGAAAGCTGGGTGAGGGCATGCTCGTCGAAAAAGCGATGTCGAACTACCGCAAGGCTCTCGAAAAAGGCTTGCTCAAGATCATGTCCAAAATGGGCATCTCCGTCCTCAATTCCTACCAGGGTGCTCAGATCTTTGAAGCCATCGGCATTGGCAAGGAAGTCATCGATTTCTCCTTCACCGGCGTGCAGTCGAAGATTGGCGGGGTCGGCTTCGACGATATTGCGGCCGAATCGATCATCCGTCACCGGGCGGCCTTCGAAGTCGAGGTGCCGGAGGGCGAAACGCTGAATCTTGGAGATCCGGGCTACAACCGTTTCCGCAAGGCCGGCGAACGCCACGCCTTGACGACCGAGGTCATCAAGAATTTCCACACCTATGTGAAGAGTGGTAAGCCCGAGGACTACGATGGTTACGTCAAGGCGACCCTTGAGAATCATCCGATGACCATCAAGGACCTCTTTGAATTCGTGCCGGCTTCGACGGGTCCGGTGCCTCTTGACGAAGTCGAGCCGGTTGAAGAGATCCGCCGACGCTTCACCTCGGCAGCGATGTCACTTGGAGCACTTTCTCCGGAAGCCCATGAGACACTGGCGATCGCCATGAATCGAATCGGCGCCAAGTCGGACTCCGGCGAAGGTGGCGAGGATCCGAAACGCTTCACTCCCTACCCGAATGGCGACATGGCACGTTCGTGGATCAAACAGGTCGCGTCCGGGCGCTTCGGTGTCTCCGCTTACTATCTGGTCAACGCCGACGAACTCGAAATCAAGATGGCCCAGGGCGCCAAGCCGGGAGAAGGTGGCCAGCTGCCGGGACACAAGGTCAACGCCTTGATCGCCAGACTCAGAAACACTCAGCCGGGCGTCCAACTGATCTCCCCTCCTCCGCACCACGACATCTACAGCATCGAGGACCTTGCCCAATTGATTCACGATCTCAAGGAGGTGAATCCACGCGCTCGAGTTACGGTAAAGCTAGTAGCTGAAACCGGAGTCGGGACGGTTGCATCAGGCGTTGCCAAGGCGAGCGCCGATACGATCCTGATCTCGGGTCACGACGGTGGCACGGCCGCGTCTCCCCTTTCCTCCACCAAACACGCCGGCTCGCCATGGGAACTCGGTCTTTCCGAGGCCCAGCAGACCCTGTTGATCAACAATCTCCGCAATCGCGTCACGCTGCGCACCGACGGCGGTCTTCGGACCGGCAAGGACATCGTGACCGCAGCCATCCTCGGCGCGGAGGAATACAACTTCGGCACGATCGCGATGATTGCCATGGGTTGCGTCTACGTCCGCAAGTGCCACTTGAACAACTGCCCCGTGGGAGTCGCCACCACCGACCCCAAGTGGCGCGCGAAATTCAAGGGCACTCCTGAAATGGTCATCAACTTCCTCAACGGAGTGGCCCAGGAAGCCCGGGAAATCATGGCGGGACTCGGAGTCCGCACGCTCGACGAATTGATCGGTCATCCGACTTTCCTCAAGCAGCGCCATGTGCCGGACCATCCGAAGGCCAACACGGTCGACCTCGCTCCAGTGCTCAAGGATGTCATCCCTGCGCTGGCAGAGATTCAGGGGAAGGAAGTGGCCGATTACTCACGCATCCGCACTCAGGATCGCAACGATGGCATTGCCAAGAGAGCCCTCGATATCCAGATCCTTGCCGATCTGAAAAAGGCCTTGGGCGTGGAGCCCGATGCCAAACCAATCGAGATCGAATACGGCGAAGGCGCCTACGATTTCAAAGCACTCGAAGCGATTGGATTGCTGCCGGATCGAGCTGGCGTGGAACTGAGTTACGACATTGTCAATACTGACCGCAATATTGGCACGCGTCTTTCAGGGCGGATTGCCGAGGTGCATGGCAATAACGGTTTCAATGGTCACACGGCGGTAACGCTCAACCTCAGCGGATCCGCAGGTCAGTCGCTCGGTTGCTTCCTTGTCTCCGGAGTGAAGATCGACCTCGTCGGTGAAGCCAACGACTACGTCGGCAAGGGCATGGCAGCGGGTGAAATCATCGTCCGCCCCCCTGCCTGCTCCAAATTCGAAGCGGCGAAAAACGCGATCGCCGGGAATACCTGCCTCTACGGAGCGACCGGCGGCAAGTTGTTCCTCAATGGCCGTGCTGGTGAGCGCTTCTGCGTGCGCAACTCGGGAGCCACCGCCGTCGTCGAAGGCGTGGGAGATCACGGTTGTGAATACATGACCAATGGCTCGGTCGCCATCCTCGGTCGAACCGGAAAGAACTTCGGAGCGGGAATGTCCGGCGGAACGGCTTACGTCTACGATGTCGACGGCCGATTCTATTCGCGGGTCAATCCAGAGATGGTCGTCGTGCTTCCGGTCAAACGCCAGCAGGATACCGATGAACTCAAAACCCTCCTCGAAGAACACGTTGCCAAAACCGGTAGCCCCCACGCCAAGGAGCTTCTTGAAGACTGGAGCACCAGCCTGAATAAGTTCGTGCGCGTAATCGCAAGGGAACGTGCCGCACTCGAGGCCGCCGAAGAGGAGCACGAAGCCGCATCCAATCCGGCACGGACGCGTTGAGGCTTTGGGAATCCTTCCTCAGACGGAGTCGGGCAAGTGAACCGTGTCGCCTCAAGTGTCGACTCGACACTTGCCATCGCCCGCCCGCCTCACTATCTCGCGTCAACCATGGCCAGCAATCCTGTCATCAATCTCCGCCGCGGGCATGCCGTCCGCCACAATGGCGACGTCTGCGTCGTTATCTCCCACGAGCTCAAAACGCCTCCACGGATGGCGTCCTACGTGCAGATGTCCGTTCGCAGCGTGGCCACCAAAAAGGTCTCCAATTTGCGCATGACCTCGAACGACTCCATGGAATCCGTCATGCTTGAGCGGGTTCCTCACGAGTATTCCTACAAGGATTCCGCCGGGAATCACTTCCTGAACAGCGAAACTTACGATGATGTGGTCGTGCCTGCGGAAATTTTCGATGGGGTGAAAGACTATTTGATCGAAGGCCAAGCCTATACCCTGCTTTTCGCCGACGGCGTGGTGGCGGATATCGAGCTGCCACCCTCGATGGAAATGACGGTCACCGATGCTCCCGAAGGCGTCAAAGGGGATTCGGCCAACAATTCCAACAAGACCGTCACCATGGAGACCGGCCTGGTCGTTCAGGCCCCTCTTTTCATCAACCCTGGCGAAAAGCTACTGATCAAAACGGACGACGGTTCCTACATGGGACGCGCCTGAAGACGCGGACTCCGCATTTCTGACCATATAGCCTCCTTTCCGCCCGACTTTGTGAAATTTTTCACAAAGTGCGCTTGCCGCCTGTCTAGGGCCTTTTCATAGTCCGCCGCGACGCGGAGGGAATCTGCGCCAAACTTTGCCACATGAGCGAAAACGCCTCTACTGCAGAAGAACGACTCCCTAAGGATCTCGCCGCCGAAAAGGGCCTCGTCAACGTGCAGATTGACGGAGTCTGGAGACAGGTCCCCAAGGGAACCCGAATGATCGAGGCCTGCCGCATGTTCGCGGTGGAAGTCCCTCATTACTGCTACCACCCCAAGCTGTCCTCACCGGGGAACTGCCGGATGTGCCTCGTCCAGATGGGCATGCCGCCGCGTCCAGCACCAGGTCAGGACCCGACCTTGGACGACGAAGGCTATCAGCCCATCGGCTGGATGCCGCGCCCGGTGATCGCCTGCGCGAACACCGTCGGCGAAAACATGGGCATCCGCACTTCCGGAGAGCTCGTCGAAAAGTGTCGCGAAGGCGTGATGGAGTTTCTCCTGATCAATCACCCGCTCGATTGTCCGATCTGCGACCAAGCCGGTGAGTGCCGCTTGCAGGAGCAATCCGTCGGTTACGGTCGCGGCACCTCGCGCTTCGTCGACATGAAGGTCAAGAAGCCGAAGAACGTCGATATTGGCAAAAACATCCGCCTCGACGACGAGCGCTGCATCATGTGCAGCCGCTGCATCCGCTTCATGGATGAAGTCGCCGGCGATCCGGTGCTTGGTTTCACCCAACGCGGCACCCATACGACTCTAACCGTCCATCCCGGACGTCGTCTCGATCACAACTACGCGCTCAATACCGCCGACATCTGCCCGGTCGGTGCGCTGACATCAAACGACTTCCGTTTCGACATGCGCGTTTGGTTCCTCAAGGAGACCAAAACCATCGACGTGAACTGCGGCACCGGCGCCAATATCGTCGTCTGGACGCGCAACAACACGATTTATCGAATCACGCCGCGCCAGAATGACGACGTGAACTCCTGTTGGATGCCGGACTCGCACCGTCTCAATTTTCACTACATCGATTCGGACGAACGACTTGCCGAGCCATTGATCAAGAAAGATGGCAAGCACCTTCCCGTCTCTTGGAAGGAAGCCATTCAGACCACAATTGAAGGTCTCAAAAAGTTTGACGCGAGTGAAGTGGCCATCATCGCATCGGCTCGGATGACCAACGAGGAACTCTTCCTCGTCAAGGCACTCGCCGGAGATCTGGGAACCGATCATCTGACCATCGTGCCTCGCAGTGCCGAAGGTGACGGCATGCTCGTTTCCTCGGACCGCAACCCGAACACCACCGGAACCAAACTGGTCTGGCGGCGCGAAGATCCGGCTTTTCGACTCACTGAAATCCGCGAAGGAGTCCGATCCGGTGCCATCAAGGGACTTCTGGTTCTTGGAGAGGATCTGACGGCCGATGCTGGCTTCTCCGCTGAAGACATCGCCAAAGTCGAATTCATGGCATCCATCCAGCTTCTCGCTGGTGTGACTGCCGATGCGAGCGACGTCGTTCTTCCCGGAGCGGCCTTTTCTGAAAAGCGCGGATCCATGGTGAATGTCACCGGGCGCATTCAGCGACTCAACCGCGCCACGGAACCGATCGGTCAAGCTCGTGACGATTGGGAAATTCTCCGTGACCTGATCTGCAAGCTGATCAACAAGCCGGCGACGGACGCAGACTACCCGCACATGATCGAAGACATCTTCAAGGACATGGCGGCCAAGACCTCTTCCCTTGAGGGCCTTACCCTTTCCAAAATTGGCGACCTTGGCCAGATCGTGACCGAAACCGGCGTGACCATTCCTCTCCTTGAAAACGAGCGCGCCCGCAAGGCAGCTGGTGAAATTGTTGGCTGATCCTTAAACCTCATGGAACTTCTCACACAGATTCTGATCATCCTGATCAAGGTCGTCAGCCTCACCTTCCTGGTCGTGCTCCCCTTGGTTCCGATCTCGGTGTATTTTGAGCGTCGATTCTCCGCGATTATTCAAGACCGCGTCGGCCCGAACCGGGTCGGCATTCCCCTCACCCTTTTCGGGGGAAAGAAGGATTGGTCATTCTTCGGTCTCGTCCAACCGATGGCAGATGGACTGAAGCTCTTCCTCAAGGAAGACTTCACCCCGACCCATGTCCGAAAGTCATTTTACTGGCTGGCTCCGGCGCTGACCGTAATTCCTGCTCTGGTAACCGTTTGCGTCGTTCCATTCGGTTCCTCAATCTCGATTGGCGAGCGAGAGATCCCTCTGGTCATCGCCGATCTGGATGTCGGACCTTTGTTCATCTTCGCGATCTCCTCTCTAACGGTTTACGGCATCACCCTCGCTGGATGGTCTTCCAACTCGAAGTTTCCCTTCATCGGTGGCGTGCGTTCGACCGCGCAGATGATCTCCTACGAAATCTGTCTCGGGCTCTCCATCATCCCCGTCCTTCTCTACTTCGGCGACCTCAACCTATCGAACATCGTCGAGTACCAAGCCGAGCACGGGTGGTTGCTGCTTCCATTCTGGGGTCACGACGCCGATCACACGCTCGCGAGCAAACTCATCTTCTGGATTCCCGCCTTCATCGCCTTCCTGATCTTCACGATCTCGATCTTCGCGGAAACCAATCGCATGCCCTTCGATCTTCCGGAGTGCGAGACCGAGTTGGTCGGGGGCTACCACACTGAATACTCCTCGATGAAGTTCGCGATGTTCTTCATGGGTGAATATGCCGCGATGGTGATTGGCTCGGCCTTGATCGTCACCATGTTCCTTGGTGGGTGGTCGCTCGGCTTCGGCGCCGACGAGTGGATCAAGGACCTCTCGATCGCCGGAGTCGGTATCGGTGGCCTCGTTCACCTCGCCATCTTCATGACGAAGCTGGTCGCCTTCATCCTCTTCTTCATTCTGGTCCGCTGGACGGTGCCTCGCTTCCGTTACGATCAGTTGATGCGTCTTGGTTGGGTGATCTTCTTCGAAGCGGCCCTGATCAACATTTTCCTCGCAGCCCTCATCATCGCGGCTCCTGAACTCAAGATCGTGTCGACCATCATCGGAGCGGTTCTTCTTGTGGTGGTGTCCGCTGCGCTAATCTGGGTGCTGAAGGTGTCCGATAAAAAGAGCGCTCCGAATTCCGGTCTTCTCGGACAAAACTGAACCTACCCTATTTTCATGGCAGTCATCAAAGTCAAACGCCCCGAGCTGAATGCTGGCGAGGAATTCTACCTCGGCGCCATCGTCAAAGGCTTCTTCATCACCATGAAGCACGCCTTCGACTCCCTGCGTGGGAAGACTCGTGGCGGAAAAGCCATGGCATCATCCGGCCTGGGTGCCACGATGCAGTTCCCGGAGCAGAGGTGGGATGAGCACATGCCGGAATACTACCGCGGTGCGCCGGCACTCGTCACCGATGAGCAGGACCGCGAACGCTGCGTTTCCTGTCAACTCTGCGAGTTCATCTGCCCGCCAAAGGCCATCGCGATCATTCCTGGCGAGATCCCTGCCGACGACCCGTGGGCGAAAGTCGAGAAGCGGCCCAAGGAGTTCGATATTGACATGACCCGCTGCATCTATTGCGGCATGTGCGAGGAAGTCTGCCCCGAACAAGCCATCTACCTTCGCAAGGACTACCTCATTTCCGGCCTCAATCGTGCCGAGATGGTTCACGACAAAAAGAGACTCTACGAGATCGGCGGAAAACGCATCGGTCTGGTCAACAAGTGGAACGAGCTGAAGTAACCATCCATTTCTCTTCCCATGCCCCTGCCCCTATTCTGGTTATTTGCGCTGCTGATGCTGTTCGGCGGCCTCGCCGTCATCACCCTTCGGAATCCGGTCGCGGCCGCGCTCTCGATGGTGGCGTCGTTTGTCGGTCTCGCCGGTCTCTTCATCGGCTTGAATGCCTACTTCGTCGGGATCATGCAGATCCTCGTCTACGCGGGAGCGATCATGGTGCTGTTCGTCTTCATCATCATGCTGCTGGATCTCAAAACCGAAAAGCTCCACACACCGAAGGTGGTGCCGATCGTCGGTGGACTCGGCATTGTGATTGCCTTCACCATCCAGCTGCTGGGGATTCTCGGCGCGACCCCCGACAAACCTTCGACCCCACTCGATCTCAAACAGGCTGCCGCGAACTATGCGATCCAGCACCCGGAAGCCAGTGATCGCATCCCGAGCCGCCTTGAGAAAGGTCAGCTTCCCGACGTCAACCTCGTCGGCGATGTGATTTTCAAGGAATACAATCTCCCGCTTCAGATTGTCGGTGTCCTGCTTCTCGTGGCCACCATCGGTGTGGTCGTCTTATCCAAGCGACAAGCCGTCTGAGCCCTCACCCTCGATACCGTGGCCAGCCTCCATTCCTACCTTCTCGTCTCAGGTCTCCTGTTCGCCATCGGACTAACAGGAGTCGTTCTGCGCCGTAACATCATCGTAATCTTCATGTGTCTCGAACTGATGCTCAGCGCCGCGAATCTTACCATTGTCGCTTTTTCCCGCTTTAACGGCACCAATGGTCTGCCCGACTACAACGGTCAGATGCTCGTGTTCTTCGTGATTACGGTGGCGGCTGCCGAAGTCGCTGTCGGTCTCGCCATCATCGTCGCCCTCTATCGCGCCCGTCAGACCATCGATACCGATGATCTGACCAGTATGAAGGGCTGACCCCATTCACGAACCTTCTCAATCGACTCTCACCCATGTCCCTCGCCTGGCTCTTACTTCTCATACCGCTGCTCGCAGCTGCGGCGAACCAGCTTTACCTGAAGCGGAACGCCTTCATCGCGTCGATGGTTTCCACCGCCTCGGTGGGCGTGACTTTCCTGATTTCCCTCATTCTTCTCGGCAGCGAAGACAGCACCGCAGGTTTCCATTGGATCTCGGTCGGATCCTTCCATGTCGATATCTCATTCAAACTCGACCAACTGTCGAAGGGCATGATGATCGTGGTGACTGGCGTCGGCATGCTGGTGCACATTTTCTCGCTGGCCTACATGGCCGACGATTCGGCGAAAGCCCGCTACTTCACCGGCCTCTCGCTCTTCATGTTCTCGATGACTGGCATCGTCCTCGCCGGAAACTTCATCATGACCTTCATCTTCTGGGAGTTGGTCGGCCTCAGTTCCTATCTGCTGATCGGCCACTGGTATCAGAAAGACTCGGCCGCAGATGCTGCCAAAAAGGCCTTCCTCGTCAACCGCATCGGTGACTTTGGTTTCATGGTGGGAATCCTGCTCCTCTTTGGACTCACCGGCACCTTCGTCTTCGATGACATGAGTGCGGGCCTTGCCACCTTCGCGGCAGCCAATCCTGAAATTGTTGGAACCCTTCTCGGCACTGCGGTGCTTTGCGTCTTCTGCGGCGCAGTCGGAAAATCGGCTCAGATGCCGCTGCATGTCTGGTTGCCAGATGCGATGGAGGGCCCGACACCGGTTTCAGCCCTGATCCACGCCGCGACGATGGTTGCTGCGGGTGTCTACATGCTTTTCCGCGTTCAACTTTCCCTTGGCGAAGAGGCCTTTGCAGGATTCGCTGGTGAGACGATTGCATGGGTCGGCGGTTTCACGGCCTTGGGCGCTGCCTTGATGGCGACGCAGCAAGACGACATCAAACGCATCCTCGCCTACTCCACGCTTTCACAGCTTGGTTACATGGTGATGGCAGTCGGCCTTCTTGCAGGCGAGGCTGGCATGTTCCACCTTTTCACTCACGCCTGGTTCAAGGCGCTGCTGTTCCTCGGCTCCGGAGCCGTCATCTACGCCTGCCACCACGAGCAGAACATCTGGAAGATGGGCGGCCTGTTAAAGAAGATGCCCATTACCGGCTTCACCTTCGCCATTGGCACCGCCGCTTTGATCGCCGTGCCATTTGTGACTTCCGGCTTTTACTCGAAAGAGGAGATCCTCGCCGCGGCTTACGGAAAAAACACGATCCTCTTCGTCATGGCCGTTGGAGTCGCCTTCCTAACCACCTTCTACATGACTCGAGCCTTCGTCGTGGCCTTCCTCGGCAAACACCGCTCCGACAATGCGGAGCACGCCAAGGAAGTCGGACCGCTCATGTTTGTTCCTCTACTGGTGCTTGCCGGGCTCGCCATCGGATCCGCTTGGTTAACCGGCCCCTTGAGCGCCATCCGGCCGGATCATGGAGGCCAACATGTCGAAGGCCATTATCTGGTGATGGGCCTTTCCATCGCCTCGCTGATCGCAGGCCTCATTCTTGGATTCATCCTCTACAAGGGCAGAGCCAGGGACCCCATCTCCATCCCGCTTTTCCGCAACCGCTTCTATCTCGACACCATTTATGAAAAGGGCGTGGTCAAGTATTTCCAGGATGGCTTTGCGGCGATCGTCAACTTCTTCGATGAATTCCTGATCAACGGCCTGCTGGTCGGTGGGACAAGCCGACTCGTCGAATCCTTCGGTGGCATCTTCCGCCGACTTCAAAGTGGAAACCTTCAGGGTTATGCCTTCATCTTCGGCCTCGGAGTGATCCTGGTCGTCTACGTCACCGCCTTCTGGAAGTAATCCTTCAATAGAATCTTTCGATGCTTCTTCTGCTCATACTCATTCCGATCATCGCCGCCTGCGCGATTTTCACCGGTAGTAAAGCCAAGCCGACGGCTCAGATTGCCGGTGCGCTCAATCTTGCTCTCGGTCTTGCCGCGACGGCCTCATCGGGTGCCGGCTTCTGGAACTTCTCCGTGCAGGTTCTCGCTCGTCCGGAAGTCAATCTCTCGCTCAGCCTCGTCGATGGCATGAGCACGATCATGCTGCTGCTGTCGGTGATCGTCACCTTTGCCGCCCTCTTTTCGGGAGCATCCCCTGTTGGCAAGGAGCGACTCTACTACGGCTCCTCCTTGCTGATCTCAGCCGGTGCGATCGGTGCGTTCCTCTCGACCGATCTGTTCTTCTTTTACGCCTTCCACGAATTGGCCCTGATCCCGACCTTCCTGATGATCGGGATGCTGGGCCGGGGCGACCGCAAGGCGGCCGCCTGGAAAATCACGATCTACCTCGGCTTCGGCTCGCTGGTTCTTCTTGCCGGTCTCGCCTGGTTGGCCGCTGCGGTTGGGACCCTCGACATGACGGCGATGTCGGCAAGCAGCATCGACCCGGAAAGCCAGAAAGGCATCGCAGCCCTCTTGATTGTCGGTTTCGGGGTTCTGGTTTCCCTCTTCCCCTTCCATTCCTGGGCGGCACCGGCTTATGCCAGTGCGCCCGCACCGACGACGATGCTCCACGCCGGTGTGTTGAAGAAATTCGGTCTTTACGGTTTGCTTCGTCTGGCCGTGCCCCTGCTTCCTGAAGGAATGGCGGCGTGGTTGACACCGCTCTGTGTGCTGCTGCTTGGCAACGTTCTCTGGGTTGGTTTCGTGACGATCAACCAGAAGCGTCTCGATGGCATGCTCGGAAACTCCTCGGTGATGCACATGGGCTACATCTTTCTTGCGATTGCCGCACTGGTGGCTTCGCCGGAAAATGAACTCGCGAAGCCTGCGGCCGTTCTGCTCATGTTCGCTCATGGTATCTCCATCGCGATGCTCTTTGGTCTGGCGGATCGGATTGAAAGAAATACCGGCACCCTGGATCTCCATGAACTCGGCGGTCTGGCCAAGGCCGCACCCAAACTTGCCTTCCTGTTTGGAATCGTCGGCATGGCGAGCATTGGTCTTCCCGGATTGGCCAATTTTGCCGGTGAAGTGATGGTCTTTATCTCATCGTTCGAAAATTACGATCCTGTCGCAGGTCTCGGCCCGGTTCAGATCACTTGCATCCTCTCCATCTGGGGCGTGGTGATCAGCGCCGTCTACATGCTGCGAGCCTATCGGAACATCTTCCAGGGTCCTCCTGTAACTTCGACCAAATCTGCGGCTGACCTCACGTTGATGGACCGAGTCCCCGCCGTTTTTCTTGCCGTCGTATTGCTCATCGTCGGCATCTTCCCCAACCTCCTTCTCAATTTCTTCAAGTAACTGCTTTGGCATCGATACTTGATTATTGAAAATTTCCTTAACCATGCCCGCCTACTACCTCGAAGCCTTCACGGTGATCCTCGGTATCGTTCTATTGATGTTCGAGGCCTTCGGTCCGAGCCACTCGAAGAAGGCCATCGGACTCTCTGCCGCTGCAGGTTTGGCAGCCATCCTCGTGCTGCTGTTTTTCGTCAAAGGGCCGACTGAAGAAACCGCTTCCGCTCCGATCTGGGAGAACTTCTACGCATTCGACAGTCTCGCGCGCTTCTACAAGGGCTTCGCGTTGGTCTGCACGGCGTTGGTGATTCTGATGTCGATCGACTACCGATCGATCCTTTCTCGTTACACCGACCACCCCGGATCCGAAGCCGGAACTGGCGAATTCTATGCGCTTCCGGTCTTCGCCTGTGCCGGAATGATGTGGATGGCCTCTGCCAAGGACCTTGCTGGTGCCTTTGTGGCTCTGGAACTGGTTACGATCAGCTTTTACATCCTTGTAGCCTACATGCGCCGCAACGTGGGATCGCTTGAAGCCGGTGTGAAGTATCTGATTCTCGGTGCCCTCAGTACGGGTTTTCTAGTCTACGGCATCGCCTGGATCTATGGCGCAACCGGGACCATGAACCTCGCAGCGATTGCTGCAAAGGTCCAAACAATCGAGAACACGACGCCGCTTCTCTTCGGTATCGGTCTGGTGCTCGTCGCGCTCGGCTTCAAGATCGGAGCCGTGCCAATGCAGGTTTGGATACCTGACGTCTATCAAGGTGCGCCCACTCCGACGACCGCCTTTCTATCCGTTGGCTCGAAGGCCGCCGGCTTCATCCTGCTGATTCGCTTCCTCGATCCACTCATGAAACCGGAGTCGCCGGTGGCGGGACCGATTGTCATGATCCTTCTACTCATGGCGACAGCGACCGTGCTTTTCGGAAACTTTGCCGCCATTGCCCAAACGAACTTCAAGCGCCTGCTTGCCTACTCTTCAATCGCCCACGCTGGCTTTCTCATCCTCGCTCTCGCCGCCTGGACGGAGGGAGACCCTAGTGAATTAGGTTCCGTAAATGCCGTTTCCTTCTATCTGGCAACCTACCTGTTGATGACTCTTGCCGCCTTCTTCGTCCTGGCCCAAGTCAGGATTCTGGAAGACTCCGAGATGATCGACGCGTTCGACGGTCTCGGGAAGCGAAGCCCCATGCTCGCCGTTGCGATGACCATCATCATGGCTGCCCTCGCCGGCATCCCGCTGACCGTGGGTTTTTGGGGCAAGTTCTTCGTCTTTCTCCTCGCCGCCAATGCCGGCCTTTGGTGGGGCGTGATTCTTGCAGCTATCGGTGCCTCCGCGGGCTTCTACTACTATTTCAAAGTAATTCGTTCGATGTGGTGGAACGAGCCGGCCGACAAAGCGAAGTCGGTGGAACTTCCAAAGATTTCACGAGTCTGTGTCGCGGCGCTGACCACGGCAGTGATTGTTCTCGGTGTTTGGCCTCAGCCGATCCTCTGGTTGCTCGGCTGATGTGGCGGCCCTGTGCGGAACCCCTACTTGGCAGCGGTCTGCAAGGCACGCAGTCGATCAATCGCACCGCCTTCATCAATGACATTGCGGGCGAGTTCAATACCGTCCCCAATGTCGTCAGCGAGGCCGCAGCAAGCGATGGCCGCACCTGCATTAAGGAGAACCATGTCGCGCTTGGGTCCGGTTTCATTGCCGGAAAGAATCCTTTCAAGGATCGCGGCATTCACTTTGGCATCGCCTCCCGCAAGGTCTTCAACCTCGGCGTGCTTCATGCCGAAGTCACGTGGTCGGATTTCTTCATCCTGAATGTCCTGCATACTGCCCGATTTACAGATACGTGTTGAGCCCAGAAGACTGACCTCATCGACTGAGCGCCCATCCCCTGTGGTTCCGTGGACGGCCCAAGCGCTTTCACGACCGAGGCGCTGAAGGATCTCGGCGAACACCGGGCAAAGCTCGCGGGAGAATACTCCAACAAGCTGGCATTGGGGTCTGGCGGGATTGAGCAAGGGACCAATCAAATTGAAGATCGTCCTGACGCCCTTTGTCGCGAGTTGCTTCCTGACACCCACCACCGACTTGAAAGCCGGGTGATAGGCAGGCGCAAAGAGAAACCCGACACCGGCCTCCTTGATGCAGCGGCGAAAGCCCTCGGCCGGCAGATCAATTCGGATCCCCAGAGCCTCAAGCACGTCGGCACCACCACTCTTCGAAGTGATTCCACGATTGCCATGCTTCAAAACATTCGCTCCTGCCGCCGCCACCACAAACATCGCCGTCGTTGAGACGTTGAACAGATTCAACTTGTCGCCACCGGTCCCGCAGACATCGATCGTCGGCCCCTCAAGATCGAGAAGTTCAATCTCCGGATCCACGGCGTGATCAAGGAAAGCTTCAACAAAGCCCGCGATTTCCGCTGCCGTTTCGCCCTTGGTTGAAAGCCCTTCGAGTAGCCGGGCCTTCTTGTCGTCGCTGATGTCGTCGTTCAAAAGTAGCCCGGCGGCAACCTTGATCTGCGAGTGTCCAAGCTCGTTGCCATCCTCGAGATGCTGAATCAGCGCGTCCATGGCTCGATTATTGGCAGCGAATCAAGCCACAGGCAAACCTCGATGTCTCAAAGAGTCCGAACGTCACCCGAAGTAGCTCGGCTCATTGCCTGCAATCCATTTGATGTTACAGCCACTGCTCGGTCTCGGATTTAGAATGGGGTCCCCCCCTGCGAGCATTTTGGAAACGGCTTCCCTCATATCCGCTCCATCTGGTTTCTCTCCGCTTCTTGGCCGGGTTTCATCGAACTGTCCTGCGTAGAAGAGCCGCCGATCACCGTCAAAGAGAAAGAAGTCGGGAGTGCATGCCGCGCCATAGGACTTGGCGACCTCCTGAGTGGCATCGTAGAGATACGGAAAATCCCACTGACTCTCTTTGGCGAACACGGCCATCAACTCCGGTCGATCCTGAGGGTAATTCTCGATGTCGTTCGAGGAAATCGCAACAGTCCCAATGCCCTGCTTGTCGAACTCCCGAGCAAGTTCTCCCAGAACTTCGGCAAGATGGATGACGTAGGGACAATGATTGCAGGCGAAGACGACCAGCAGACCAGCGGGCCCCGCCAGTTGTTCCAGGCGATGGACCGTGCCGTCGGGTGCCGGAAGAGCAAATTCGGGAGCCGAATCTCCGGGCTGGAGCGAGAAGGTGGATAAGGTTTCAGACATGCTACTGTCTTTCCTCGGCGATCCCGTCCCGTCAAGTGGTGAATGGGTTGCCTTCGACAGGCGCAACGCTAGGATGAACGCGTCGATGGACCTCCCGCAACTCAATCAGGACGAACGACTCCGCTATGCCCGCCATTTGTCGATTCCAGGAGTTGGCGAGGAGGGGCAAAGGAAACTGAAGGCCGCGTCGGTCCTGTTGATCGGCACCGGAGGGCTCGGGTCGCCGGCAGCCCTCTATCTTGCCGCGGCTGGCGTCGGACGGATCGGTCTGGTCGACGACGACAAGGTCGATCGCTCCAACCTCCAGCGACAGATCCTGCACGGAGAGCCGTGGATCGGTGAGCCCAAGCTCGCTAGTGCGCAACACCGGCTCAGGGAAGTCAATCCCCTGATCCGTATCGAGGCTCACTCCTCGAGATTCACGCCACGGAACGCGGAAGCCATCGCATCGGAATACGATCTGATTCTCGACGGCTCCGACAACTTCCCAACCCGCTTTCTGACCAACGACATCTGCTTTTTCCAAAAGAAGCCGTGCGTCTACGGCTCGATCTTCCGCTTTGAAGGTCAGTCGACGGTATTCTGGCCGGATCGGGGCGGGCCCTGCTACCGCTGCATGCTCCCGTCCCTGCCACCGCCCGGCGCGGCTCCGAGCTGTGAAGAAGCCGGAGTGCTTGGAGTCCTGCCGGGTATCATTGGCAGTCTTCAAGCCATGGAGGCCATCAAGATTCTGTTAGGCATTGGTGAGCCACCGCTTGGAGAGTTGTTGTGCTACGATGCGCTACGTACTTCGTTCAGGACGCTCAGACTTGCCAAGGACCCATCCTGCAGGCTCTGCGGACCTGAAGCATCCATTTATTCTCACGACAATTCTGAAACCCGCTCAACACCCGATTGTAACATGACCGATATTCCTAGTATTTCCGTTGATGAGCTTGCCGAAAGGCTCAAGCACAACCCCGCCACCCTCTTGATTGATGTCAGGCAGCCCGACGAGCATGCGGAGGCCGCCATTCCGGGAAGCCGACTGATTCCCCTGGGTGAGATTGCGGATCGGATCAATGAAATCCCACGAGAGGGTGAAGTGCTCGTCCACTGCAAGCTCGGCGGCAGGTCGGCGAAGGCCGTGACCTTCCTGCAAGCTCAAGGAATTCAGGGAGCCACCAATGTTGAAGGCGGGATCGAAGCCTGGCTTCAGCGGGGTTCCTGAGCCTCGGGAGAAGCTCCGACCTCATCCAAGAGACGACCAACAAGCACCAGAAGTTCCTTGGCCGGAATCGCGTACGTTTCGCAGCGACTGAAACGGGCGATGTTCATCCCCACGCACTCGCCATTCAAATTGAAGACCGGACCGCCCATGAAGTGCCGGTTACCGATGATGTCATGCTGCATGACCCGAGGAAAACCAGTGCGGCGCTCGGAGTATTCGCCGCTCATCATGTCGTTTCGCGATGCCTGTTCTCCAAAAAGCTCGGCTCTTCCGGACAGGGCGACCTTTACTGAAATCTCCTCGCCCTTCCGGAGCACGCCAATCGTTACCCGATCTCCGACTCTTCGTTCCCGTAGTTCTTCAGCAACCTCAGCGCGGGTCCCGACCCGCTTGCCCTCGATCGAGACGATCTTGTCATCGGGCTGGAGCCCTGCTTCCTCGGCACCACTTCCTTCGGTGACTTCACTGACGATCAACTCGTTCTCATTATCATCCTTGAGCGAAACTCCAAGCACCGTGCCTCCCTTGGCGAAGACTTCCCTCTCGTTCGCAGACACCACACCAATCTGGACGCGACGACTACTGCGGGTGGTTGCTCCGTTTGCGACCAACCAAGTTCCCTGCGAATGCTCATCCAAGGGGGAGAGTTGTACCGGGATCAAGTTACTCGCCTCAACCTTGAGGAGGGCGACGTCCCAAACGGGATCCTCCGCCACGATCCTGGGTGAGTTGAAGACTTCACGATCGACGGTGATCGAAAGATCCTCGATCGCGCCCAATTCGCTGGCCTTGGTGAGAATGTAGCCATCGGCTGAGACGACGGTCCCGAAGATCACTTCTTCCCGCCCACGCCGAATGACCGCACTGCTCGTCTGGAGGAACTCGCGGACCGATTCGAATGCCTCGTGAACCGCCGGTCCCGAAGTCCGGTAGTTGAACTCCAGACTCTGTGCGCCAATGACCGACGGACCAGAAGCGAGGATAAGAAGCGGTATCAGTAGTCTAGTCATCACGGTTTCCAAGTCGGAGCGTCAAGGTTTCGATTTTCCCGTTACGAAGCATTTCAAAGACCACTCGATCGTCCGGAGCCTTTTCTTTCATCAGCTCCTTGAACTCCTCCCGGCTTTCAAGAACGTGATCATCCATCTTCAGCAGCACGTCGCCGACCTTGATTCCCGCTTCCTCGGCGGGCGACTCACGGCCTACCTTTTTGACCTTGAGCCCGTCCTCGGAGTGAGAGTCGGCTAGAAGCCCGAGGAAAGCCTTGCCCTTCTCCGGCTTCGTCGCGAATGGGCCCTTGCCGATGAACTCGCCCTCGGACATGGCATCCCAGTTCCCGAGAAACTCGGACATCGGCACATGCATGTTTTCCGGAAGGCGATTTCCCACGCGTGAATGAATGCCGACCAACTGGCCTTCCAGATCAAACAGCGGACCACCCGAATCGCCACCAATCAGATTGCAGTCCGATTGAATGGTGGTGTCGGACATGCGGACGAGGCGACCGATCCGCACAACGCTACCCCGCTCCTTGTCGAAGCCGCCCGAATGCCCCAGTGAAAACACCCAGTCTCCCAAGCGAGTGCTATCCTTTCGATCAATCGGAACGAAAGGATAAGTCCCCTCATCGATGATCCTTGCCATGGCGGCGTCTGTTTCGGAATTGAGACCGAGCGACTCGGCTTGCACCTTCTTTCCGTCCTCAAAGATCACGGTAAACTCTTTCCCGACTCCTGCCGTGACGTGAGCAGCCGTTAGAATCAGGCCTTCCTTGGAAATCACCACGCCACTGCCGGAACCCTCGCCGAGGTCGATGCATACCGTTGCTCGTCGCGCCGCGGGTAGAACCCGAGTAAGGTGCTTTTGAATCACCTCAAGATCGTGACGATTCTCCGGAGCCTTTTTGTCATTGATGTAGGACCGCTCGGCATAAACGGAGGGAGCCAGGGCGTGGATGGCGAGTAGGACGATGAGGCGAAGGCGAATCATGAACTGTTGGTTAGTTTAGCGCTCCATTCCTGAGTCTGCAACCCCCCGGTCCCGATCGAGGCGCTGAAAAACCGCCAACCATTCCCGACCTTCCCTGCCGGGAAAGCTC
The DNA here is from genome assembly GCF_049672945.1 of Haloferula sp. NCBI lineage: Bacteria > Pseudomonadati > Verrucomicrobiota > Verrucomicrobiia > Verrucomicrobiales > Verrucomicrobiaceae > Haloferula > Haloferula sp. The sequence continues at coordinate 61,996 of NZ_JBATWY010000020.1, forward strand.
AGTTCGGGAATTTTGTCCCAGCGCAGAACAAATTCGGGCTCCAATAATTGGATGATTTCCGCCTTCTCGGAGCGGTAGGGCGGCGGGCTGGGGGTTTCACCGGGTGGCCACGGTTCCAGATAAAAGACACCGGTGAGATAGCCGCCCGGCCGGATCAAACGACCGCATGCCCTCGCATACCGCACCCGCTCGTCCGGCTCGATTGCGCAAAAACAGGTGTGCTCCCAGATCGCATCAAACGGATCAGACTCCCAATCGAAGAAGCTCCCCGCGATGAAACTGGCCCCCTGGATTGATTCGATCTGCTGGGCCCGAGCTACGGCGGTCGCTGAGATGTCGAGTCCGGTCGCAATTGCTCCAGATCTGGCAAGCTCCCTCACATCATGCCCGGAACCACAGCCGGGAACGAGCACCCGCTGGCCGATGATTTGTTCGGCATGTGGGGTGGATAACAATTCCACCAGCGGAGGTGCCGGCGCCCCCTTATCCCAAGGAGTATCCTGACTTCGCCATCGTCCATCCCAATCAGTCATCACATCAGTTCATGACATACGGCTATCCTCTCCTGATCTGATCAAATCCCCCCAAAATACTCTGGCACCTTGGATTGCTGCGTCGACGGAGACTGGGTCGTGCTGCCGAATCCAATCACCGCTCCGACTCCCGCGGCATGAGCCCCACCGAGGCGGGCTGCCACTTCAAACTCAGGCAGCCGATACTTGGCACGGGCGCGGGCGAGCCAGACGCTTCCAAGGCTGATGAGGAGCCCAAAGGTCGAAACGGAAAAAAGCGCGCCCCATTCCCACCAGAAGGCATCGAACATCTTTTTCAATGCATCGGCGCGCGTTGGAACCGCTCCGGGTGCCACCTCCTTCCTTTCTATCGTTGATGCAACGGGGCCCTCGCCGACCAAGCCTGCGGCTCGCTCGATCCAGTAAATTCTAATCGAGGTCTGCACACAGAACGCCTCCAACTGGGAAATCGAGTCCGATCGTTCCAAGGAAGCAAGGATCGAGCTTTGAAGGATCCGTCTTCGTTCCGCATCCGAGACCGAATCGGTCAATCCGGGGCTAAGGAAAATTTCCGAGCGCTGAGGAGCTCCAAGGTAATAGAACAACGTGAGGGAATGTCGCCCTTCACCGAAAAACCGCTCACTGATCTCCTCCTCGCGGACCTCTCCGGGAATTTCCTGCTCGGGACCGAAAAGATAGACATGAAAGTCGATCTGGGAATCCGCCGAGTGATAGTTCAGGAAGGCGAGTCGATCCCGCATTGCGGTAGGATCAAGCAAACCTTGGGGATCGAGCAAAAAGGTCTCAGGACGATGCGCGAAGTAACGGTCCAGAAACTCTTCCGGGATTTCATCCGCCCGGCGTTCTTCCGTCATTTCGGCTGAGGTCGGTGGCTGCATGGCGGTCGACTCAGCCGGGTAGGTCTCAATCTCCGTCAACAGCAATCCCCCCCCCGGCACCCACTCATCGGAGCTCACCATTTTGCGAGACTCTTCGGACCAGTCCGGAAGATTCAGCACTGGATCCGCAGCGCTGAGCGCCATGGCAGGAAGAAGCCAAGCCAGGGAAACCTTCACGCTTGGACCTCCTTGACTGCCGACCGACGATGTCCGGCGCGAATCCGTTCCGCCACCTGCCTCGCAGCGAGAGGCGGTGCCACGCGCCGTTCGAACCTTTCAGGGTCTGCTTTCGCCTGGCGACAACGCTTGATCAGAAGTTTGGTCAATTGTTCCAAACCCCGAACGATGCCTTCGCTGTAACGGCCTTCGACCCAGTAGGCATGGGCGCGACTCAAGAAGAGAAAACTATCCTCCTCCGTGAGAAAGGCGTCCAACCCATACCCCCAAGTGATGCCCGCCGACTTCGCATCAGGATCGATGGTCAGAAGAATCCCACATGCGTTCGGCCGATCGATCCCAATATCTTGAAAGGCCGCACGATTGAGCAGCCAGAAACCAAACTGCCGGACATCGCTACGGCCCTCGGCCCGGCTGGTGTAGACGGCAAAAAACAACTGAGGGAAACGTCTCTGGAAACGATCCATCGCCAATTCCAACTTCTCACGCTCGGAACTCCTCATCAGGCCGGCTTGATCCTCAAGCCTCCGGATCACCACATCATCCGCGCCGTAGCGCTCATCCGCCGCCCCAATCCCGAATCCACAATGAGGGCAGCTTTCCGCGCCGCGATGGATGATCTGGACACAGCGAGGGCATTTCATGGGCGACCCCCGGAAGGTAGTCAAAACGGACGTCCTTGGTCAAAGCGAAAGATCAAGGTTTCCTAAGATCCTGACTTGCATCCCCCAGCCCATCGGATGACTACCGCCATGCGTCCTTCGGAAGCTCACGAAATTCGTGCACTTTCTGCTTGGCAAGGCTGGGGCCTCGTTGCAGTGTCCGCGCCCGCCCGCATTCGTCCGGGTCTCCAACGAACTTTCCGCAATCTATTATGGCCGTCGCTATTCGTCTAAACCGCCAGGGAGCCAAGGACCGTCCCTACTTCAAAATCGTCGCCGTGGACAGCCGCAAGCGCCGTGATGGTCGTTATATCGAGCAACTTGGCACCTACGACCCGATGAAAGAGGGTGAGAACTATTTGATCGATCTTGAAAAGGCCGACAAGTGGCTTGGCGTTGGAGCAAGGCCATCGGAAACGGTCGCCAGTATCATCCGCAAGGCCCGCACTTCTGCAGCCAAGGCGTAAGGCCGCCAGTCTGGATTTTCATCTGCCGCTCCCTGATCATCGGGGTGCGGCAGTTTTTATTTCATTGATCCACTCTCCGCCTCAGGCCCTCGGTTGACTTGCCGCCGGAGTCGTGTCCAAGGCGGTTTGTCCGCAGCAGAACTCACACGATTTTTTCAACAAATACCCCGCTGGTCCTTGCCGAGCGGGTGTTTTGTGTCTGGATTGCCCCCCGACCAATTTCCATGGACTACGCCAGCCTCATCTCCCAACGCCGCCGTCGCTTTGCCGAGGTCTCTGAATCCATCGAAGACCCATCGCTTTTCGAGGATTCCAAGCGCGCCACCGAAGTCATGCGCGAGCACCGAAGGCTCAAGGAAACCCTCGAGCTTTGGGACGAATTGGAGAGCCTCAGGGATCAGGTTTCCGACAATCAGGAATTGGCCAAAAGCGAGGACCAGGAACTTGCAGCCATGGCCAGCGAGGAGCTTCCCGAACTTGAGGCACGCATTCCCGACCTTGAGGAGAAGCTTCAGTATGCGCTCCTTCCCGCCGACCCGGATGAGGATCGTGATGCCTTGGTTGAAATTCGAGCAGGTGCCGGCGGCGATGAAGCGTCGCTCTTCGCGGCAGAGCTCATGCGAATGTATCAGCGCTACGCCGAAGGCCGTGGATGGAAAGCCGAGCACCTCGGAAGCAGTCCATCGGATGTCGGTGGCTTCAAAGAAGTTGTCCTCCGCGTGACCGGTGACGAAGTGTTCCGCTACTTGAAGTACGAGAGCGGCGTCCATCGGGTCCAGCGCGTGCCCGCCACCGAAACCCAAGGACGCATTCACACTTCGACCGTTACGGTTGCCGTCCTACCTGAAGCCGAAGAGGTCGATGTGCAGATCAGGCCCGAAGATCTCCACATCCAGGCCACCCGCTCGGGCGGTCCCGGTGGACAGCACGTCAACACCACCGACTCAGCAGTCCAGGTCACTCACCTCCCCACGGGAATTCAGGTGAAGTGCCAGGACGGGCGGTCCCAAGGGCACAACAAGGAGCGCGCCCTTCAGATTCTCCGCAGTCGGCTCTACGAGGCCAAACAGCGCCAAACTCAGGAAAAATATTCCGCCACGCGCCGGGCACTCATCGGCTCAGGCGATCGCTCGGAAAAAATCCGCACCTACAATTTCCCCCAAAGCCGCATCACCGACCACCGGATCGGACTGACGACCCACAATCTCGATGGTATTCTCGCCGGGGACCTTAGTGAGATCACCTTGGCGCTCCAACGAACGGAAATGGCCGAGCGATTGGCGGAGGCGGAGTCGGGATCACGCTTCTGAGTCGGAGTCCCTTGCCCGGATTCCCGGTCGATGGAAGATTCCGAGCATCTCCATTCTTTCGAAAAAACGATGCGAACGGCACCGGAAAGACTAGGAATTCATTGAAGGTCCATTCACTTTGGCCGCGTTCGACCGCCTAACGATGAGTTCCGCTGTTCAGATTCTCAACCAAGACCGCATTCCCGCCACGGGTTGCCTGGTAGTCCCGGGGCGCCTGGATGCGAGCGAATTTGCTTACCTCACCAACCTTTTCGCTGGCCGTGCGATCACCTGGCTCATCGAAGAGTCTTCCGCACTCGATCCCCAGCTTGAAGCCCTATTGGAAAAATCCGGGGCGGGAGCCGCGTTTTCTGACGGCGATAGTGATCTGTCGGCGGCCGGCGAACAATTGAAGGCGTCAATCGCAAACGGAGCGGTCCTGATCTACGTTCCAGAGAAAAAATCGGCCCGTCCCTCCATCCCCTGCCACATTCCCGGGAAGACCATGGCTTCACTTGGGACACTTGGCTTGCCCATGTTGCCGATCGCGATTGACTACCCGCAGGAGGCCGCTCTTTCCATCGAGCGCCTGGGCTCACTCCCGCGAGCTATCATTGCCGTTGGGTCATTGATTCCTGCAAAAACCGCGAGCGGTTCGGCGCTCAGACAAGGATTTCTCGAAGCGGCCGAAGAGGCCTTTTCCAGCCGCTCATTTCTTAAAGGTTCGCTAGCCACCGCCCTCCTCGAAGGACTGAAGAAACATGGTGGCCGCACCAAGCTTCACGACGGCTCGGACGACTCGACACTTGGATTTGATCGGGTGTTGGCGGCGGCTCTGATGCTTTCGAAGCACATCAAGCAGGAAACCGACAATGCCAGAGTCGGAATCATCCTTCCTTCCGGCAAGGCGGGACTGGTGGCCAACCTTGCGGTCCTTTTTGCCGGCAAGACGCCGGTCAACCTCAACTTTACTGCCAGCCATGAAGCCATTCGGTCATCGATGAGGCAGGCAGACCTGGACCGTTTCATCACGGCGGATCCATTTGTAAGAAAGGTCCCCTCCTTTCCCTGGCCTCCCAACCGGGACCTCATCTTCATCGAGAGGGTTCTTCCGACGCTCAAAAGCAAGATCATCGTTTGGGCCATCCTCAGCAAGATCCTCCCGGCGAAGGTCATCGGTAGCATCTTTGGCATCGGCAAGAAAAAGGGCGAGGATGAGGCGGTCCTGCTTTTCACCTCGGGATCGTCCGGAGAACCGAAGGGTGTAGTACTGAGCCACCGCAACATGTTGGCAAACGTCTGCCAGTTTTCCTCAAGACTCAGCGTCAAGGATGACTCAAAGATTCTGGGTTGTCTGCCACTCTTTCATTCCTTCGGCTGCACCGTCACACTCTGGTTTCCTGTGATTGAAGGCATCGACCTCGTCACTTATCCGAACCCCCTCGAGACCAAGCGCCTCGGCGAATTGATTGCCCAGCACAGCGTGAATATCCTGCTCGCCACGCCGACGTTCCTTCGTGGCTACATGAAGAGGGTCGAGCCTGAGCGGCTCAAGTCACTCGACCTGGTCGTCACCGGTGCCGAGAAACTTCCCGACAGTCTTTCGGCCGCCTTTGAAGAGAAGTTCGGCATCCAACCCCAAGAGGGCTACGGGCTCACCGAAACGTCTCCGGCGACCAATGTGAATTTACCGGATCCTTCTGCGGGACTCGGCCGGGGAATGATTCCCTCAACGCGCCCCGGTTCGGTCGGACATCCTCTTCCCGGTATCGCGGTGAAACTCACCAACCCGGCAACCGATCAGGACTGCCCGCTCGACCAGCAGGGCATCATCTGGCTCAAGGGCGCCAATGTGTTTCCAGGCTACCTGAACAACCCGAAGAAATCCGAAGAAGTCCTGAACAGGGACGGCTGGTTCCGCACCGGTGATGTGGGCCGCATCGACGCTGACGGCTTCCTCTACATCGAAGGCCGAATCTCCCGCTTCTCGAAGATCGCCGGGGAAATGGTCCCCCATGAGACAGTTGAAGCGGCCATCAACAAGGCTCTTGGCCTCGATTCGGAAGCAGAGCGCAAAATCGCCATCGTCGGAATTCCAGACGAGCAAAAGGGTGAGGCCATCATTCTCCTTTCAACGATCGCCGGACCAGCTCTCGAGCAAGAGTGCATCGATCTTCGCTACAAGCTGATGGATGCCGGCCTGCCCTCCTTGTGGTGCCCCAAGTCGATTGCTCCCGTGAACGAGATCCCCGTTCTTGCTTCCGGAAAACTTGATTTGAAGGGCTGCGAAAATCTCGCTCTCAGCAACCGTTGATCCGACCGAGGCACCCCTCGTTGCCTGGCGGTTACTTGATGACGATGTCGCCCAGGTTCTCGCTCCAGATCCAGACTTCGTCACCTCCCCGGCCTTCCCGTTTCTCGTAGACGAACCAACCGTAGGTTTCGTTCCAAAAGAAATCGTAGCAGCGGACTCGGCGAACGCGGGATCCCTCCTCGGCAACCGGATGGATCGAAGTGACGCGACGCACCTGACTCGCCTCGAATCCTTCGTCCGACTTGGTTCCGGAAATGATCGAAGCAATGGCAATCGGCTTTTCGCTGATGTCGTTGAGAAGGGCAATCAGCCGCACCGCAGCCTTGGGATCAAGGTCGCCAGCCGGTTCCGCGGAAAACGCCGACGTCAGAAGCAACAAACCGGCAAGGAAGGGGAAAATGAATTTCACTCACGTCATGACGACACCGAGGGAAGTTCTATTCAATCCGAAACTCCACCGAGCTCATTCGAAAAAGGCCCCACCACTGAATTCCTCGATATCAATTTCAATCTGTTAGCCATCAACAAGGTCACAATATCACAGGTGCTTATTATAAACACCGTCGTCAGGGTGTTGAAAAACTCTGCTAGAATTGAAGTGCCATGAAATTACTACCCCCCCTACTGGCAATCCTCCTTTCAGCGACCGGCTTTGCCAATACTGAGAGCTGGAGGAGCCTGACAAAAATCGGCCAGACGATCCAACTGGAAGCTGGTGAAGTCGCGATGGTGGTATCGGTCTCGAAGCCGATCTACCTGAGTATCGATCGACCCGAGAAGTATCCGACCGCGCTGCGTCTCCGCCCCCGTCGCGAAGTTCGATCCAACTACTATTCCACTTACGATGAACGCAGTACCCAGGGAGTGGATTGGCACCGACCCTTTCCGGTTGCCGGCCCGTGCACCATCCGGCTTGGGACTTCTGCAGTCGTGACCATGCGAATGGTATCCCCGCCCAAGGAGTAGCCATTCCCGCTGACGCTTGCGATTTCACGTCAGACACGGAGCAAAGCGCTTGGAAGTGATCTACTCGTAGATCCCTTCGAAGACGCCTCCACCCAGTAGCCTGCCGCCGTTGTAGAAGGCGCAAATCTGACCGATGGCCAAGGCGCGCTGGGGGTTGTGGAAACGGACTTCGATCCCTCCTTCGACCGGCACCAGCTGACAAGGCTCGGGCTTTGCTCGATATCGAGGAAGCGCGTCGACGCTCATCGGGTGATCAAATGCTTCGTTGATCGACGAAAGCATGCCCACCTTGCAGCGCGTTGCATAAAGACCCGCGGTTGATGCTTCGTCCCAACCGACCACAAGCTGGTTTGCTTCGAGATTCTTGGCCACCACCACATAGGCCATGCCACTTCTGGGTGAGGCGACGCCATGCCCTTTCCGCTGGCCGAGCGTGTAGAGATGCAAGCCGTCGTGCTGCCCGAGAACCTTGCCGGAGGTGTCGACAATCTCGCCAGGCTTGTCGGGAAGATAATGCCGGATGAAGTCCCGCATTTTGATCTCGCCAATGAAGCAGATGCCCTGACTGTCCTTTTTTTCAGCGGTCGGAAGATCATGTCGACGGGCCACCTCCCTAACTCGAGGTTTGAGCATTTCTCCAACAGGAAACATCGCATGCTTCACTTGCCGCTGGGTCATCAACGCAAGGAAATAGCTCTGATCCTTGTTGGGATCGGCGCCTTTGAGCACCGCCGCCTCTCCGTTGGTGAGGAGACGCCGCCGTGCGTAGTGGCCCGTAGCAACCGCTTCGAAGCCCTGATCAAGAGCGTAGTCGAGAAAGACTCCGAACTTCATCTCACGGTTGCACCAAACATCTGGATTCGGTGTGATGCCCGTGCGGTAGCCCTCGACCAGATAGTCCACGATCCGCGTCTTGTATTGATCGATCAGATCCACCACGCGAAACTCGATACCCAGTTTCCTCGCAACTGCCAAAGCATCCTCAAGGTCCTCCTCCCACGGACAGTCGCCCGGCAAACCTTCGGCATTGATCCAGTTCTTCATGAAGGCACCTGAGACCTCGTGCCCCTGCTCAATCAGCAGTGCCGCGGCCGCCGAACTATCGACGCCGCCTGAAAGTCCCACCAGCACCTTCGCCATGGCGCCGATTCAAGCCCCCCCCGCCACCCTGCCAAGTGCCGATTTTCACGATTTTTTGACATTGGAACATTGGAAATTGAGGTTTTCAGGCGCAGCCTGTCCCCGTGTCTGCCAGCGCCCGCTCACCCCTCTCCGGTTGTACGATCCTGATTCTTGCCGTCCTGATGCTGGTGTTTCTCATCGGGTTCTCCATCTGGACCCCATTCCGTCAGGCAAAGGAAATCGAGAAATTTACCCAGCCCGAAGCCAAACCTCTGCCGGTGCTGTCCCTGGAAACCGAGTCGATCGCCGCCCAAAACCTGCGGGATCGTTTTGAAAAATTCCGCGAAGATCTTGCCGATGGAACCAAGGAAGCAAGGATCGAGCTGGACTCAAACGACATGAATCTTTCCGTCGCCATGTTCCCCGCCCTCGAGGAACTCCGCGAATCGTTCTGGGTTCGGGAGATCGAGGACGATCAGTTGGTCATCGACATCTGTTACCGGCTCAATGGTCGACCGCGTCTCGCCAAGGAAGGCGAAGACGGTCCGATCACCGCTGATCCCCTCTATCTCATCGGCACCATTCATGGCAGTCCCTTCCTGTCGAAACGCGAACTCGTCCTCAACGTGGACAGCCTCGATGTTCCGGGGGCGGAAGTGGCGGAAGGGTTCATGGGACACTTCTCGAGTCTCAGGATCTTCGAAAAAAGCCTGAATGATCCTCAAATCGGACCCGCAATGGCCCAATTGACCTACGCCGGCATCGAGGACGACAAATTGGTCCTCGCACGAATTCCCGGCGATCCCGTGCCTGATGTGGTTACCGACGAGACTTTTCAGAGCACTGGCGGCAAGATCGCTCTGTTCCTCGGCGGGGCGGCGCTCATTTTCGTCTTGCTGGCGGGGACAGCTCTGTATCTTGGTTACCGCAAGCAGCTGGAGAAACTTCAGAAATCTGAAGAGACAAATATCCCGTCGTCAGACGCTTGAAGTCGAAAATCAGTCCATCGCCCCGAATCACCCCAATACCCCGAAATGAAGTCCACCGTATCCCGAATGTCTCTCCTTACCCTGGGTCTCGCCGGCTCACTGATCGCCGAACCCCAGTCCAGCGCGGCAAGCGCGGCGACGCCCGCAGTGAAGGCGGAGCTCGTTCAAGATGCTTCCGACGCCAATTCGACGGCCAGCGCGAAGCAGAAGGCCCCGAAAGTTGACAAGGCGGCCAAGCAGCAGGAACAGATGAAAAAGGAGCAAGAGCGTCTCGCACTCGAGAACGCTCTCGCAGATGAAAAGGTCAGAAAGGAGACGACAAGACTCCGTACCGAACTCGCGCGATTGAAAGCCGAGAGCGAACTCATGGCGGGACGTCTCGCCCACGCGGCCCAGAAGCGGGCGGTGGATGACGAGGCAAAGAACGCCCGTCTTGAAAGTGAAAAACGTCAGCTTGCACGCGAGGCCGAACTCGAAAAGGCCCGAGCGGAATTGCTCACCCACCAGCTCAAGTCAGCCCAGGCTGAAGCAGGTATTGAGGTCGCCAAGCTCCAGGGCCAGATTCAACAGATTGAGATGGAGGGCAAACGCAAGGACTACGCCAATGGTGAGCCCGAGTATCTCATGAAGCCGCTCAAGGAGGATGGAACGCTGATCATTTCCGACAGAAGGATCGCATTGAACGATGTGATTACAGGCGACACGGCGGACAAGATCACCGACCGCATTCACTACTTCAACAATCAGAACCCGAAGTATCCAATCTTCATCGTAATCGATGAATGTCCCGGTGGTTCGGTCATGGCGGGTTACCGCATTCTCAAGGCGATGGAAGCCAGCGATGCCCCGATCCACGTGGTGGTGAAGTCATTTGCCGCCTCGATGGCAGCTGCAATCACCACGCTTGCCGAAGAATCCTATGCCTATCCCAATGCGGTGATTCTTCATCACCAGATCAGCGCCACGGTTTTCGGTCGAATGAACCTCACTCAGCAGCAGGAATTCTTCAAGGAAAGCCAACGCTGGTGGGACCGGCTCGCGACTCCCATCGCCGACAAGATGGGACTGACCAAGGAGGAATTCATCAAGCAGATGTATGAACGATCCACCAGCGGCGACTGGAGTGAATTTGGTGAGGAAGCCCAAAAACTCAACTGGGTGAAGTATATCGTCACGGGAATCGATGAATCGTCGTTTCGGATCAATCCCGACGCCGAAGAGGCCAAGGCGAAATCGGCGGCTCAGAGAAGTTCGCTGACCGAAGCAGTCGACGAAGACGGTCGCCCGGTGAAATACCTGCCAAGGATCAATTCCAAGGACGTCTATTTCCTCTACAATGCTGACGGCTACTATCGCGTCAGGTAAATCGACTCAAGGTCAGCTTGATCAAGCAGGGCGAAGTCCATCACGGGCTTCGCTCTTTTCTTTTGCCTGATTCTTCAGTTCACCGGGACTGGATCGCAGTCGGATCGCTCCGGTTTCCACCTCAGATCGGCTGGGTGAAAATCAACATGTCGTAGGCAAATTTCCAAAATAATACCTCATATGGATTTTCAGCACTGAAAACTTGGCATCGAGATGATGAGCACTAGAATCTCACCACTTCTTACCCCGGAACCATCGCCATGAGCAGCCAAGCAATTTCAGAGAACGAGGTCATCGACCTGGACGCCCCCAAGAACGAAGCAACCAGCGAGTCCCCATTCGCGAAGTGGTGGCATTTTTTCAAGCGCTCGGATCGGCCGAGAGCCAGCTGGTTCAGCGGCCGCTTCGGCAAGCGCGCCGACTACCTCAGCGAGTTTCGAGAGGAGCGCGAGAAGCTGGTTGCCACGATCGAGCAACTCACCGAGCGCATCGAGAAGGCCGAAGCGAAGAGCAAGCCGATGCTGACGCTTGACCCGATGCCGGTGATGAAGGGCATTGAAAGCCTTTCGACCGGACAGAAGGAAGTCTCGACGGCACTCCACTCATTGAATGGCCTGATGGAGCGCGCCGGGCAAACCGACCAGCAGCTGATTGCGGCAATGACCCAGGTCGATGCAACCCTCGGTGGCGTACGCTCGACCCAAACGGAAACGATCGGAGCTCTGGTGAATGTCGGCGAGAAGATCGACCATGCGAGCTTCCGCTTTGAGGACCTCTTTGAGCGGATCAGCAAGGCAGAGCAAGCCATGGCTGAGGACTATCGCCGGCTTCAACATCGCACACTCTACGCCATCGCCATGATCGCAGCGGCGGTGATCGTCGTCCTTTGCCTCTTCATGACCTCGCCTTGGGCGTGATCATTCGTTGTTAGGCAGACTACCAACCTTGAGGAAAAGTCGTTCCTCCGAGCCTGCGGGAAGCAGGGAATTCGGAATGGTCACCGTCGTTTGATCGGCCGGCCATGCAGCGGCGCTGAGGTCACCGACCTCCGTCCAGCCGCTCATATCGGTCGAGACGGCCACCCGGTAGCGACGACCAGGGATGCTCTTGAACATCGCCGAGTAATCACCGCCACTCGTCGCTTCCAGGTTCATCACCCGAATCACGCTCTCGGCGTCCAACGGATTCGTTCCGATGCGGGACTCCTCAAGATCACTTCGGCCATCCTGATCACTGTCTGCCTCGGCCGATAGAGTACCGAGGCTCGGGGAGAACACGAGTTCCCAGGAATCCGCCAAGCCGTCAGCATCCTCATCTTCCACGCCTCCGAAGCCGAGGCTGATCGAGAAGAGGTAGGATCGCTCGGTCACCTCTGATCCATAAGGATGAGGAACAAGCGGAGCCTTGCCCAATTCGAGTGTCGCTCCGACATGGTCGGGGTCATGATAGCGGTAGAACAGCGAGTCGCCTCCCTCGATGAAGGCGATCGCTCCATTGGATGACCCGCCGCTGCCGTCGGCGAAAGAATCGACGAAGCCGCTGGCGATGGTTTCTCCATTCGCCACGCTGATCAGGGTGGTCCCGGCTGCGAATGGCACATCGTTGAGCCCGACCGCATAACTGACCCTCGATTGCCCGACGGCGAGGACCGTGAAGTCTTCAGGCCCATTGACTCGAACGACAAATGGCGTGAGCGGATCGGTGACTCTTTGCGCTTCGAAGCGGAAACGATCCACGCTGATCGTCAGGGTATCCCCTGTCGTATTCGTAAAGGTGTCGCTGAGATTGATGGCAAAGTTGGAGCTCGCTCCATCAACCTGGCGATAACCGGGCTGACCCGGCGAGTTTCCGACATCAAGAGAGGCCACGGTGAAACCAAGCGAAAAGTAGTAGTCACGATTTTGAGTGGTCACGAGGTTTCCTCCAGAATCCGGAGCTGAGCCAAGCGAGATGGATCCAGCATCGGATTCCGAACTTCCGCCGCCATGCCAGACCTCGGCACCGCCATCACTCCAGCGGATCACCTCTCCGGAACTGCCGCCGGAACCATTCGGCAAGGCATCGATGAATCCCAGAGCCAGCGTCTCACCGGGGCCAACGGTGACGCTCGAGCCACTCTCATCGAACAGCACTTCGTTTTCGCCAATGCTGTGGACCATCCTTGTGGTGCCGATCGCAAGAACGGTGAAGTCGTTATCTCCGTTGACTCTGACGACGAACGGAGTGAGGGGCTCGTTTGCCTCGAGAGCATGATAACGGAAGCGATCCAGTGACACGACGAGAGGGAGCAGACCGCTGTTGACGTAGAGGGCTTCCTTGTTGATGACGATGTTGGAGAGCCAGGGATCGGCGCCTGCCGCTCCGCTTGGATCACCTGGCATGCCCAGCGTTCCCCCGGCAAAGAAGCTCTGTGATCTCGAACAGGAATCCGGTGTCATGCCGAGGATCCAACCCGCCAGTTCTGAAACCGCCTGCTGATCGATTCTTCCTTTGGCGACGGGCGGCATGGCACAGCACTCGTCGATCGAATTCATTCGCTGGAACATCACCGAGTTCTCCAGGCTTCCCGGCTTGACCACGGCCGGAGCCGGCAGGCCAAGGCCCTCGATCACCGGTCCGCAAACGATCGCCTGATTGGTAAGCGGAGTCGAAAGCCGTGTATCAAAGAAGGCTCGCGAACTTCCGCCCGGTTGATGGCAGTGCGAGCAGTTGCTGTCGAGATACGAGCGCATCCTCCGCTCGGCACTCTCCGATGGATCGTCCGGCTCTGCTGATGTTAGAATGCCGACAAGGTCTTCAACCTTCATGACCTCGGGGATGAATCCCGCCGCGCTGAATGATTCGATCTGATTCCCGGTCACGCCATTCGGGTAGGTCACCTCACGGTTCAGCTGACGGGTGTTGATGCCAAGCAACCATCCCGATGATTCGGAGTGACACAGCAGGCACTGGCTCCTGCTCGGATAGAGGTAGTTGAAGGTTTCGCCTTCCAGCGTCATCTCTTCGACAAGCCCATCCTCAAGTCGATCCGCATCGCTTCCGTCGCTGCGCCATTTGTAGCTGACACCACCCCAGCCGTCATTGGCCCGAACCATCAGGCGCGTCTCCACCGGCACGCCATTGTCCGGGCGTTCGAAATGTTTGACCACCACACTGCCAACCGGCAACTCCCATGCCTGGCTCTCGCTGTAGACGATTCTCTCTTCAGGATCATCGGAAACACCGTCGTTTGGAATCATGACCCAACGCTTCTTCAGCATCCCTGCACTCCAGAGTGGATTGTTCACTTCATACGGGACCATCGAGGGCACGGGCGTCAGTGTGCTCACGTCCGAAAACACGCCCGCCTCCGAAAGCAAGGCCGGGTATTGCCATTCAAGTCCGGTGGAAGCCCCTTCGGGCTTGATCCGCGAAATCAGTCCGTTTCCGGAAACACCGGCCCCCATCTGGAGGACGAGGAGTTCATTTGAAGTGTCGACACCGAAAGAACCGAGCCCTTCCCAGTACGTCCTTACCCCGCCAAATCCGATTTGCTCGACCGAGACCGTCGTCTGGGTCGCCTCATCATATTCCAAGGCGTAGATGATCTGCGTGCTGAAATCCCCGAAGATGTATTTCCCGACCAGACTCGGCAGCGCCGAACCCCGGTAGACGTAGCCGCCGATGATGCAGGCTCCCACGCTCCGCCCGTAGTCATGGACCGGCGCGCGCTCGACGCCCGCAACGGGAGCCACCTCGGCAAGCAGTCCGGCGTTGATGATCGAACCCTCGCCATAACGCCACTGGAAATTCAAACCCGGGGCATCGAGAATGTTGACCTCTTCCCGCTCACCCGCACCCACGTCTCCGATCCAGAAGCGATCCTCAACCGGGTCGTAGCTCATGCGATGAGGTTCGCGCAGCCCGATCGAGTAGAATTCTTCCAGTAGCGACCCGTCACCCGTCACCCAGGGATTGTCGGCCGGAATCCTGTAGCCTTGTGTAAACGAATCATAGCCGCCCGGCGCAGCGGTCAGTTGTCGGCTGATTGGAAGATTGAGAGGCGACTCATCCACATCGATCCTCCAGACCCCGGAGCGGGCGCGGTCGTTGAGTTTCTGCGTGTGGGGCCCCGCACCGTCGCGGTCGGTTCCTTCGTCACCGAAGGCAATGTAGAGATAACCATCCCCACCGAAGGCGAGGCCACCGCCTTCATGGCCCAAGGTCGTATCGTACTGCTGAATGAGAATCTTCTCGGATGACGGAACAAAGGCCGAGCCATTCCAGGTGAAGCGGGCCAGGCGATTGTAGAACGGCAAACTCGCGTTGGGCTCACCCCCTGGCTGGCTGAGATCCTCGTTCGGATTACTCAGGTAATAGACGTAGAGGTAGTCCTTTTCCTCACCCTTTCCAAAGCGCGGGTGAAAGACGCAGGACATCACACCCCCGTGCTTCTGACCGGCGACGCCGTCCCAGTCGAGATACCAAACCGGATCCCGGAGATCGAGAACCAGCTGGCGGCTGGTGGTGTCGTCGTCATCCGTCAGCTTGTAAAATCGACCATCCATTTCGGTGATCATCATCTGGTCGCCGGACTCCGGCCAGGGACGGGCATCGATCGGAGACTCCCAGTCGAAGTTCGGAAACGCCTCAACAAGCTCCGTCCCGGTCGGCACGACCGATGAGTCAGGCAGCACGCCGCCGGCAAAAGCATCCACAGGTTTCGGACCACCAAAGGCTGCCAGGCCTTCGCTGTAGGGACGAATGCTCGGCTCGGTGGTATCGGGAAAATCCGCGGGAACGAAGTTGCCGGGATCCACACCGGCGCACCACTTCAGTGCCCTCACCAGCGTCTCCTGAAAGGCCGCACAGCGCATTCCGACCGGTTCCGTCTGATAGATGTCAAGGTGGCCGTAGGTCGATGCGTAAACACGCCCGCTCCCGTAGTTGACGGTCCACTCAACAGGCCATTGCCTTGCCGCTTGTCCATCCGGCGGAGCAGGATCGAGCGCATAGGAAAGGACCGTTAGATTATTCGCAGGCCCGCGGGCGTAGTGCACCACTTCGAGGTCCGCTGCCATCCACTCCATCGGCAATCCCGCATGGATCGGATGATTGCCGAGTTGCTTGACCAAGACGTCAGTCCGATCGCCGTGGCCTGCCTCGGAGCCCTCAGTTGGCAAGAAATACTCGAAGCTCTTGTCCGGCTTGATCGCCACAGCGGTACCCGCCGTTCCAATCGGCCAACCGAGACCAATCATCTCCTGATACTCCGCCCAGTTGACGAACGATTGGTTCGCTTCGTGGAATGCAAGGAATCCTCCGCCCGTTGAAACATAACTCTCAAACGAAGCCTTCACTGCTGCGGGCCAGTCGGCCTCACCGTCTCGACTTCGGTAGCCCGACATGACCACGTCGTAGGCGGCGAAGTCGGGATTCCAAGTGGCCCATCCAGGATCACCCGCCGTCGCCGGAGTGACGCTGACCTCGAGGTCGAATGAACCATCTCTCGAAAGAATGGACTCAAGAATCTCAACCCGACTTTCCCAGTCGTGATTGCTGGCACCCTCGATGAGCAAGACTTTCACTTCGGCAGCGGCCGAAACAGTGAGCGCCAGCAATGCCGCTATCAGCGGCAGTCTTTGAGGGGAGAACATGGATTGGGGGGATGGAGCAGCCAGCTTGCCATATGCTGGTGACGTGCGCGAGGTAGTATATCACTACGCCGACTTTGATTATCAATAACTCAGCCCCAAAGCCAGCGATTATGGCCTTCCCTACGTGATTATGTAAGGCGTTCGCAAGGACTCAGACCTTCTCCAGCAGTGAAGTCCCGGTCATTTCAGCAGACTTCTCCAATCCAAGCATGTCGAGCAGGCTTGGCGCGACATCCGCCAGAATCCCATCACGAACCTTGTAGCTGTCCGAGTCGGTGGCGACGTAAATGGCATGCACCAAATTCGTCGTATGGGCGGTGTTCGGAGAGCCATCCGCGTTGATCATGAACTCACAGTTGCCGTGATCCGCAGTGATCAGGAGCTTGCCACCCAGGCGCAGGGTTTCTTCGACGATTTTGCTCACTCCTTCGTCGATCTTCTCGCAGGCCTTGATCGCGGCCTCGACCACCCCCGTATGTCCGACCATGTCCGGATTGGCGAAATTGAGGATCACCAGATCGTAGTCCTTCAGCCGCGAGATGACGATGGCCATCACCTCGTCCGCGCTCATCTCCGGCTTCAGATCATAAGTGGCGACATCTTTCGGTGAGGGAACAATGGCTCGATCCTCACCTTCGTAACTCTTCTCCACCCCCCCATTGAAGAAATAGGTGACGTGCGGATACTTTTCGGTCTCGGCGATACGCAGCTGTTTCATCCCGGCGTTCGATACAATCTCTCCCAAAACCATTTTCAGTTCCTCCGGGGCGAAAATGACATCGCAGTCGTAGTTGGCATCGTACTCGGTCAGGGTGACGTAGTTGACTTTCGGACGACGGCCCGCCTTGAAAAGCTTGAAGGGCCCTTCGGAGAGGAACACTTCAGAGAGTTGCCGCGCGCGGTCGGCTCGAAAATTGAAGAAAAGCACCACATCACCACTGCGGATTCGCTGCTTGTTCGCATCGCAGAAGACCATTGGCAGCAAGAACTCATCGGTCTTGTCCTGATCATACATTTCGGCCACCGCCTCGGATGCCAGCAGTTCGGTCTCCTGTCCCTTGCCATGCACGATCGCATCCCAGGCAAGCTTGACCCGGTCCCAGCGTTTATCTCGATCCATGGCATAGTAGCGACCGACCACCGTCGCGATCCTTGCCCCATGCTTGGCAATCTCATCTTCCACATGGGAAAGGTATCCGGCACCTGCCGTCGGCGAGGTGTCACGACCATCGGTAATGGCGTGGACGAGGATGTCCTTCACACCCGCTTTCGCCGCCATGGCCACCATGGCACAAAGATGATCCTGGTGACTGTGCACCCCGCCGTCGGAAACAAGTCCGATAAAATGGAGTCGCTTGCCCTTCGCCTTCGCCGCCTTCATGGCGCGTTTGAAGGTCTCATTTGTCTCCAGCGTCTTCTCCTCGATCGCCTTGTTGATCCGCGTCAGGTCCTGGTAAACGATGCGCCCGGCGCCAAGATTCAGGTGGCCGACTTCCGAGTTCCCCATTTGGCCTTCCGGCAGACCAACGTCGAGGCCGGAGGCACTGACGAATCCCTTGGGATACTTGGCCAGCATCTCATCGTGAAACGGCGTATCAGCGAGCAAAGTCGCATTGCCGTCCTTTTCCGCCGTCTCCTGGCCGCCGGGATTGACGCCCCAACCGTCACGAATGATGAGAACTACTGGTTTCTTTGCCATGTCGCGGCGGATTTAACCCCCACCCGCGCCGCCGTCCAGCGACAAGCGGCGCGCAAGCCCTGAAATCATCAGAAGCCGGGGTCTCGAATGCGCTACTCCTCGGGATCCTCGTACCAGGGTGTCTTCGTCTGGATGCTCTGTTGAAGGTCGGCAATCACCTGGGCGCCAAGAAGCACGATGACAGCGGCCGCCTCCATCGTCAGCAGCACGATGATGGTGGTTGCCATCGACCCGTAGACGGCGTTCACGAAAGACAGATGCATGAAATAGCCCGTCAGCAAATACCGCAGACCCTCCCACATCGCCGCGGCCGTAATCCCGCCGGCCAGTGCCAGCCGGAATGAGATCCTCGTCGCGGGCATGATCTTGTAAAGCGTGGTGAAAAGAAGCACGAGACACAGCCAGCCACCTACCCGC
Source organism: Haloferula sp. (assembly GCF_049672945.1). Taxonomy (NCBI): domain Bacteria; kingdom Pseudomonadati; phylum Verrucomicrobiota; class Verrucomicrobiia; order Verrucomicrobiales; family Verrucomicrobiaceae; genus Haloferula; species Haloferula sp. Next base: position 80,510 of record NZ_JBATWY010000020.1, read on the forward strand.
ATCGCGATCGCTGCCGTTTCCTGAAAGGTGAAGTCCACGCCTCCGACTTCATAGGTGCGGGCCTGCGCCGCCTCGACGAGTGCCGTCAGGATCGTCAGCACCACCAAACCCAAGGCAACGAGCCCAATGAAGAAGTAAGGCAAGAGCGCCGATACCCAGAATTTCCGTTTTTTCACGAGGGCTGGACGATGAAAAATGATCGCCATTGCATTCTCCAGAACCCGGAAGGCGACCGAACTGAAAAAGAGCAGGATGACGACGCCAATCCAGCCCGCGAGTTGGCGGCTTTCCATGAAGTCCTGCAGAAGCTCGGTCACCATCGGTGCGGCACCCGGTGCAATCAACGCGACCTCGGTCTTCAGGGCCTCCAGCAGCAACTTCTCATCGACGAAGTTCGAAAATCCGACGACGAGCACGGCCGACAGTGGAATGAGCGAAAGAAGTGCATTGTAGGCGACCGCCCCGGCCAGCAGCAAACCATTGTTGCGAAAGAAGAAGTCGCGCAGCACCCGGAAGGCGAAACGAACGAAGGGCGGCAGCGGAAGGTTCACTCAGGAAACCATTCAACAGATGTCTGGATCCGTCGAGAGTGAGCTTCGATCGGAACCTCGGCATCATCCGACCTGCAAAGTCAATGCATGGGAAGCTCAGCAGGGAACGATCCGCCGAGCAACGAAAAGGCGGCAACCCTTTCGGGTCGCCGCCTTGGAAAAAGAAATTGATTCCTTGGGTTTAGTAGCGACCGCCACCACCACCGCGGTCTTCGCGCGGACGGGCTTCGTTCACCTTGATCGAACGACCATCAAGGTCGGATCCATCAAGCGCTTTGATCGCGCTTTCCATGGCATCCTTCGATCCCATGGTCACGAAGCCGAAGCCACGTGGTCGACCGCTTTCGCGATCGGTTGGAAGGTGAACATCGGTGACTTCTCCATGCTGTGCGAACACATCCTGAAGTTCTTGGCTCGTTGTTTGGAACGAGAGGTTTCCTACATACATTTTCATATCGTATCAGTGGTTCACACACGACGCTGTCTCCATAGACTGTTCCCGCTCATCGGGTTTCAGATTGTCGTCGGATCCCAATGAATCCGCCCGCCAACACTCCATGCCCTGATTTTGCAAGAGGCGTGAACCGGCAGGCCAAATGACAGGGTTTCGAGGCCAGTGCCACAAGAATCGAAGAAAAACCCGGATATTGGTAAAGTTTCCCGATATATCCGGAACCATCCTGAAGAGATCAGGCACTCTTCCCGCCAACGCTGACAGGCCGACAAAGCACAAAGGGTGAGACCACCAAAGCCTCGAACTCGGTCGCCGTCCCCTCCCACTGAGAGACATGCAGGGCTTCGATTTTCACCAGATCACCGGACCTCAGCCAGGTCTTCACTTGCTCGGTTTCATCCGCTGCAATGCAGGCCCCGACCCGCTTGAGGGGAAGCTCAGGATCGACAAAGAAAAGCACTCCCGACTGGAAATGCGGCCGCAGGTAGCTCCAGTTGACCTGCCCTGTGAAATTCTCCAACTTTTCCTCATGACTCGTCGAATCCTCACCGAGGAGGGCATACTTCATCGGTTCCGGACGGGAGTTTTTCGAGCGACTCATCAGGTTCCGATAAAACGCCGAACGAATTCATACAAGTGCAAGCGAAAATGCTTCAGGTGACATGAATTTCATCCTCCAATTGGTTTGCTAATCAACGGCCCACGGATAGGATGTTTGTGACTGCTGTGTGCGTCCATTCAGGCAACGTGCCCGGACCACTCTATTATTACGGGGCTTTCGCCGATTCCTTCATGGTCATGCCTTCACTGGAAGACCGGAAAAGGGACGGTTGCCCCACTTGTTGAGACACAGGAACGTGGCTCACCGAGCCTGGGACGGCACGGCGGTTTTCTTTTTTCTCGGGGTGGGTCAGCAGACCGCCCAGAAGTCGACACCTTCCCTCCTGCCGTGCGAGTGCGCCATCCGGCGGACCTCGTCCCGGCCTCCTTCAAGGCCGACCGCTCCAAGCAGGATACTCGACCGCCATCGCTTACCCATCTCGCTCGCTGAGGCCACCTCGGCACCATGGATCCGCTGCCCGATTCTTCTCGGACTCACTTCAAAAAAGCCTCGTACCAGGATTCCCTCGTTCTGCAAGTCGAGCGCCAGCTTCTTGCCGATGGGTCCAGCACCCGCAATCACGACACCCTGCTCCCGAACGCTCCGGATTCTTGCGAGATAGTGAGCACGCATCCGACTCCTCGCGTCATCACCATAGCGCTCATCACGGCGAGTCAGACGCTCCGGCGAATCACGCCATTGGAAAAGGATCTGCGGTAACTTGATGAAACGACACCCCTGCTCCAAGAGCCGAAGCCAGAGGTCATGGTCCTCAGCCCATGGGGCATCGTGGTAAGCACCGACACGTTCCAGCCACTCACGCCTCACCATGGAAGTGGGATTGATCACGGGACACTCGATGAAGCGGGATCGCGAAATCTCTTCGTGAGTCTCAAGTCTGTTCACCCAATCGACGTAGCGCTCCATTCCTTCTCCACAGCTATCAATCAGCTCCGCAGCGCAAGCCACCACGTCGACATCGCTGGTCGCAGCATTGAATTGTTCTGCAATCCGGTCCGGCAAAGAAAGGTCGTCAGCATCCATCCGTGCAAGCCACTCGGCGCGAGCGACGTCGATTCCCGTTCTGGAAGCACCGACAACGCCAGGTCCGTGAGTGTTTCTCAATCGCGTGAGCCGGGGATCATCGATGCCTTCAAGCAATGCGGCCGAACCATCCGAAGAACCATCGTCGACTGCGATCAGCTCAAGATCACGAAAGGTCTGATCGAGAATGCTGTGGACAGCGGACAAGATCGTCTTCCCCGCATCGCGATAGGGCAAGACGACAGAAACAGCAGGCACCCTTCAGTTCTCCGAGTCCAGGCCCATCAATGCAACCAAGCACCCCGCCATCGGGCCGTACCAATAACCCAACCACAGCCTGTCGTCATGCGACTCGCTTCAAGGCAAATGCGAAGATGCAATCGGGTGATCGCCTGCCGAACAGGAACCCAGCACCGACTGGACACCGAAAGTAGGGCCGGTGGGACTTGAACCCACGACCAAGGGATTATGAGTCCCCTGCTCTAACCACTGAGCTACAGCCCCGTTTCTCCTCACGGAAAGGCTCTAAATGAACCGTGTTGGCAGATCGGGCAAGGCTTTCCCGTCATCCCCGGACACGAAAACGGACGGGCAATGCCCGTCCGCTTCCCTAGTGGGTTTTTAAAAAGAACTGGATCAAGCGGCGATCTCGTAGTGCTCTGCGATCTGCTGGAAAATTCGATCGCGTCGCTCACGGGCCTGCTCGACATCGCGGGTCTTCAGCGAAAATCGGAGTCGCTCGGCGGTCGCATCGGGCTTGTGAACGGTGAGGTGGCACCACCACACCCCGCGGTTGTTCCAGAGGTGATGGTTGGGGTTGTCGTGGTTGACGCGGAGCGCGAGCTTGGGTTTGCGTTTCATACGTTTTTTGACTTTTGGCCGAGCTTCTTTTGGTGACTCCCGACGCCTCCAAACGGATATTTTCCCGCTAAGAGCAAAACCACTTCAGCAGTTTATTAACAGTAGGCAAGTATATTTGCTAAGGAATCCCGTTAGACTCATGAATTGCCGGAAAAAATGCTTTCACGCGGATCGGCCCCGGTATTTCTCTGAGCCGAGTAATCAAGCAAGCTGAAGGGCTTGTTTAAAAACCTTTTCAAGACTCTCTAACGGCTCGTGCCCGCAGGAGACGCGGATCAGGTAGCGAGAGATTCCGCAGCCTTCGGCCCAGTCGAGTTCCCTGTAGTGAGCCAGCATCACGTAGGGGCTCGCGAGGGTGAAAGGTGTTCCAAAGCTGGGCCCTTTCGAGACTTTCAGGGCGTCAAAAAACTTGGCGGTTTTCTTTGGTGCCTTGAGAACGAACGAGAACAAGGGGCCGAAGCCTCCTTTCGCCGCCATCACGGCACTGTAGCGCTCGCGGTGTGTGATTGACGGGTGCCACACCTTGGCGACGGCAGGATGCTCGGCCATCATTTCCACCAAGCCCAGTGCGGTGGCATTGGGTTGTTCCATCCTCGCGGGATAGCCTTTCAGGTTCGAAAGCATGACCTGCGTATCCCCCACATACATGGGCGCGGCGGTTTCCGATTCCTGGCGGATCGCCGCACTCAATTCACCGGCAAACTCGGAGTCGCTCCTGACGACGACCACGCCGCCCATGACATCGCCGGAGCCCGACAGCCACTTGGTCAGACTTCCGGTCACCACATCGGCCAAAGGCAGAACGTTCACGTTGGATGGCCCCACGGCTGAGTCGTCGACAATCAAGGGCGTCCCCCCCTCGCGACAGGCTTCGGAAACACGTGGAAGATCCGGACAGCGCAGCAAGGGATTGCTCGGGACTTCGGTGAACACCGCCGCAAACTCGCCTTGGCGAATCCGACGCAGGGCTTCGTCAAAGGACTCCCCTTCCGTCTCGTTCAGAAAGACCACGCCGTTGCCGAGCCGTTCCTGGACTTTCAAGGAGTCGACGTAGGGAAATTCCAACTGCAGCGTCTTGAGCCCGCGGGCCACTCCAGGCAGCGAACGCATCACGGCCGTCACGGCTGACATGCCGCTGCCAAAAACCGAAACGTGCGTTTGCTCGGCACCGTAGATCGTCGCCAGTCTTCTCTGAAGCAAGTGACGCTTGGTCCCGGTAAGCAAGGCTCCATTGAGGTGATCCTCCGCCATCCGGCTACTGACCAGTTCGCCGGTTAATCTTTGATACTCCCTCGCGAGTTCCGATGCCTGTTTCGAAACGATCACCGCTTGAAGTCCGTCGAACGCCGAAGAGCGGGCGGCGATCTTTCCGTGGCGCTCGATCCAGCGCTGGGCTCGTTGGGCACCCGTCTTCGTGGGAAAGAGAAACACCTCTTCAGACGCAGAACCAAGTTCCTTCTCAGCTTGAACTGTTAGACGATCAAGAATCGGGTTTCTGAAAAACCTTGGGTAGCCGGCACGCAGGCGGCGCATCACTTTATCGCGACCTTCTTCGTAGCCGATCACCGAACTCCAGGTCGGCAGGCACACCGAGCAGGCATGGGGCGACTCAGGAAGTGGGAGGCCCAAATCCTTCTCTTTCGATGCCGGGTGAACTAGCAGGTTGCGCATGCGCCCCCATTGATTGCGGTCGGATGCCCCTTTCTAGCAAGCCGTATTTCCCGGGGGCCATTCAACCCGTGATTCGAGAATATTGATTTTTTTCACTACCGAAGTGGCCATTCCGGGGTTTGAGTAAAGGAAATGAAGTCGCGAGTCCATTGGACCATCGCCTCACTGGTGATTGTCATCGGGGTGATCATCGGCTGGTGGCTGGGGCAATCTGCCTCGCAGACCGGCACGCCAGAGCCGTCGATCACCGAACGCGAGCGCCCCATCAGTCGGTCTTCAGGGCATGAGCGCTCAAGGATTCCAACGCTCCAAAACCGCAAGACCGGCCGGGCGGCGCTTGATGCTGATGCCATCGAGGCGGGTGCCATCGCCGGACAGCGCTGGCTGAGCTTTTCTGATCGCGAGGCTTTGGAAAGATTCTTGAGCTCAATCGAAGGGACGGGAATTCGCGTGCTTGGATCGATCGATGCACTGAATGCGCTGCGCATCGGTTTTGATGATCCCTCGGCACTCGCGGGACTGCTCGATGGCAGCGAGGACAGTGGCTACATTTTTCCCGTCAACGTTCCGGACGTCGGCACGATTCAGGATGACGCTGTCGGATTCGGGCGTTCGCTGCTGCAGTGGCTGGGACTTGAAGGCGATCTTTCCGCGGCAGGGACCGGCGTCAGTATCGCCGTGCTGGATACCGGGGTCGGGCCCCATTCTGCTTTCGCCGAAAATGTCAGACGCACCAATCTGATCGACTTGCCCGCCGATCTCGCCGACCTCAACGGTCATGGCACCGCCGTCGCTTCACTGATCGCCAGCGAGCTTGGTCTCGCGCCGGGAGCTTCGCTACTCTCGATCCGGGTGGCGAATGACAACGGCACCTCGGACAGCTTCACGCTCGCCCAAGGTATCATCGACGCCACCGACGCCGGCGTGAACCTGATCAACATCTCGATGGGCTCCTCAGGCAACAGCACCATCCTGCGCAATGCCATCGAGTATGCTCAGGAAGCCGGTGTCGTCATTGTCGCTTCCGCCGGCAACGAGGGAACTCCCTACGTCGCCTATCCCGCGGCTTACGAGGGAGTCATCTCCGTCGGCGCGGTCGACGCAAACGGCAAGCACCTCGATTTCTCCAACTCGGGAAATGTCACGCTCAGCGCGCCCGGCCTGAACGTCTACTCCGCCTACCCGAATGACCAGCAGGTCCTCTTCACCGGGACCTCGTCCAGCGCCCCGATTGTCACGGGAGCCATTGCCAATGTCATGAAAAGCCAGAATGTCAGTGCCCAGCAGGCCGTGAACCTTCTGATCGAGTATTCCAACGATGCGGGCGCTCCCGGCAACGATCCGGCGCTCGGACAGGGCTACATCGATCTCGGGCGGATCGAACGCCGCGACGACCCCACGATCTCCGATGCGGCCATTGCTTCGAACCACGTGGTGCAGGGGCCGAACGGCGATGTCCTTCAAGTGACCGTCCAGAATCGCGGCAACACCACCCTGATCAATGCGCCTGTTCAGGTCACTACCCCGACCGGCGTGGTCTCGCTCAACATCGCCACTCTGCCAGCGGGCAAGAGTCAGACCTTTGATCTCCCTCTCCGAACCGGTGTGACTCAACAAAGCCAGGAGTTCACCATTGATTCCAGTGTCACGCTTTCGGGTGGCACCGTGGACCTGAATCCTTCAAACAATCGGCGGGTCGACGTCCATATCCCCGCCGATGCTCCTTAGATTCCTCATCCCGCTTTTTCTCACCATCGCCTGCGCAGCGAACGATCGATGGGCACCTCAGGCGGTGGCGGGTCCGGTGAACCAGTTGGTGGTTTCCGGCAACGCCTGCGGACCGGCCGCCTTACTGACCTCGTTTCGCTGCGGCGATGAAAATTGGCAGGCGGTTGCGGAAATCATCCCCGGAAAATCGGACCGCTCGAAGCTGCTCTACATCATCAAAGCCCACGGCCTCAAACCATCGGTGAGCCTCAAGAGTCGCAAGCGCTGGACCCGCGATGGCATCAATCCGGAAGACCTCACCCAGATCGCCGGCGAACTCGCGGCGCTCAAGGGCCTGCCCGCACCAAAGTCCGAGTCCCTCTTTCGCAAGGGACGCGAAACGCCGCTGAAGCTCGTCGACCGCACCCATGACCGCCTTCGCGATTCGCTCAAACGCGGATTCCCACCCCTCCTCAGCCTCAAGCGCTATGTCTTCCGACAAGGTCAGTGGCAGCCGATCCAGGGGCATTTCGTGACCGTGGTGAGAGTGCCTGAAAAGATCGACCGCAAGGCGACTTCGTTCACCTTCACCTACTTCGATCCTTGGAAAGGAGCCAAGCACGAGGGCACCCTGAAGATTCCCGCCGAACCGCTGATCAGCACCGACAATCAAACCAGTGCCTGCCTCGAGTCGGTGATGCCCTCGGCGGATATCGGCCGCAAGCTGCTCAAACCCGGCGAGAAAAGTTTTATCATCCCTGTGGGATTCATCGGTCGTTGAAAAGATGCTTGGATATCTTCACATCCCCTTCTGTCACCGCATCTGCCCCTACTGCTCGTTCTACAAGCATACGCCGGGAGGCACGCCGATCGGAGCATTCATCGACAGTCTTCTAACAGAAGCGCGCAACCGCCTCGCCGAGTCACCGCGCTCGCTCTATTTCGGCGGCGGCACTCCCTCGATGCTGTCCCCTGCCCACCTGCGGAAAATGCTCGAAGGCCTCGCCCGCCTGATCGACTTCGAGACCCTCGACGACGTCACGCTGGAAGCGAATCCCGCGACTTTCGACCTCGCCAAAGCCACCCTCTTTCGCGAACTCGGCATCCAGCGCGTCTCCCTCGGCATCCAGTCCTTCACGCCCCACGTCCTCGCAACCCTCGGCCGCGAGCATTCCCCTGCAGAAGCCGCCGAATCCGTCCGCACCCTGCGCGCCGCCGACATGCCCTCCGTGAACATCGACCTGATGTTCTCGATCCCCGGCCTCTCACTCGACGACTGGCGCCATACCCTCGAAACCGCCATCGCCCTCGAGCCCGACCACATCTCCGCCTACAACCTCACCTACGAAGAAGACACCGCCTTCTTCGACAGCCTCAAGCGCGGCGATCTCGACGCCGACGAAGACCGCGACGCCGAACAGTTCCTGCTCGCCGACGAGCTTCTAACAGCCGCCGGCTACGAGCACTACGAAACCTCGAATTACGCCCGCCCCGGCCATCGCTCCACCCACAACCGTGGCTACTGGAAAGGCGAAGACTATCTCGGCCTCGGCCCCTCCGCCGTTTCGACCCTTGGGAACGAGGGTTTGCAACCCGCCTCATCGCCTCATTCCGTGGTCCGCACCACCAACGTCGCCGACACCGACCGCTACATCCGGATGATCGATCAAGTCGGCCACGCCATCGTCGAGACCGAAGAACTGACGCCCGAGCAGCTCCGCCTCGAACGCATCGCCCTGCTCCTGCGCACCGAAGAAGGCGTCCCGCTCGATCTCTTGAATAAAGCCGACCTCCCCCGTCTCATCGACTCCGGCCTCGCCGAAATCCGCCAGGACCGCTTCGCCCTCACCCGCCAAGGCGCCCCCCTCGTCGATCCGATCGCTGCGGAATTGGCGTAAGGAGTGCGGGCAATTCTGCCCGCACGGAAGGCAAGCCCTTAACGCCATGCGGGCAGAATGGCCCGCACTCCTTACGAGGCTCTCGCTGAGGCTCCCAGGATGGAACTCAAGCAGATGGAGGATCTCCTCCGACATCAGGGAGGCTCTCGAGTGGTTCTTGATCAGCGCGGAGAAGCGATACATCCACTCCCGATCGCCGTTCGTATTGAACTCTTCTCTTCCCTGAAAACTGAACACTGAAAACTAGCAACTCATCTCTTTCCCTCGTAGAGCCGCATCGCTTCCTCCGGGGCTTTCCGATACTCCTCGTCAACGTAGCTCGGGAGGACTCTCATGGTCTCGTGTGGGTGGTGATGTAACGCTCAAAATCCAGAACCGACCCAGGCGAAAGGGATGCTTACCGAATTTCTGTCAAAGTTTGCACCCTGCCCCGGTTCCCACGAATGCTTGAAAAACGGGACCGACCCCGGCGACGGGACCGACCCCGGGTAACAGTTTAGCTGATTTCAGGGATGTTTTGTTCAGTCTTTCGTCGGTTTTTCGCTTTTCACTGCATTTTTCGCTTTTGTTTTGGAGTAAACAGGCGTTTACCTACGCCTGTTACTTTCAAACCG
>NZ_JBATWY010000021.1:0-19225 GCF_049672945.1 Haloferula sp.
TCGACACCGTGGGCAAGGGTGGTGCCATCGCCGACTACGTTCAGAGTGAAAAATTCGATATCGATGCCATCCTGGAACTCGCCTTCGCCGCCTCTTCCATGGATGCAGGCAACATCCCCCGCCTGACTTTAGCCCTGAAATCTACCGATCCGGTCCAGCGTTATTGGGCCGTTCTTGGCCTGATGGTGCTCAAAGAAAAGTCGGCAGGTTCAGCCGATGCTGTCAGAGCTTTGCTTCAGGATGAATACTCAGTCATTCGCACCACCGCAGGCGAAGCATTGATCACGTGGGGAGAAAGAGACACTGCGGAAAAAGCTCTTTTGGCAGAAGTCGGAGTAGTGAAGGAGACCCACTCACTACTCTTTCTTTTTAATACCCTCCGCAGGCACGATCTGATCAACAAGGTTCCCAAGGATTGGACAAAAGGGAAAGCTACTAACGATAGAGACTTCCACTACGTCCGAAAATCATACAGCCGGAAGGACGAATAGACAGGCATGGATCTGGCGCGAACGCGAAGAAAAGACAACCGCCATGGATTCCGAAGTATCGGTGGTGAGTTCGACTGGCACCTACAACCCCAAAAGTTCCTCATTCTCGGATGAGAAGGAGTAGGTCGTCACACCCGCTTCCTCGGCATGTTTGATGCGAAGCGGGCTGCCCTTGAAGTTATCTTCGAGTAAAATCATCGCCGAGCAGGGACCTGACCCAGATAAATCCGTCGACTTTCCCGGCGAAAAGTGGATCCATCATATCTTCCTCGCGGCTGTTTTTCCCAAGATCGAAATCGAGTGCCAAATGAAGACTTCTCACGGGTTTTTCCAAGGGGCTTATCATGGAGTCGAGTTGCTCCTTTGCCGCAAGGGCAATGTCGGTGCCAGTGGAGCACATCCTTGGAATTGTGATCAAATTTTCATGAACATCCCCCGTTCATGATCAGTGCGTCGCGTAGGATACGGGCCGGGTGGATGGCGGTTTGCCCGGAACTATCATGAATCTGGTGCCGGCAGCTGGTGCCGGCGGCGGCGACTAGGGTGCCGGGGTCGAGTTTTTCCAGATGGGGTAGCAGGACAAGTGAGGCGATCTGCATGGAGACGGCGTGGCGTTCTTTTTCGTATCCGAAGGAGCCGGCCATGCCACAGCAACCGGAGGGGATTTCCGTGACGGTGTAGTTCTCGGGCAAGGCAAGCATGCTTATGGTTGGGGTGAGCGAGGCGATGGCTTTTTGATGGCAGTGCCCATGGACATGAATCGTGCGGGCCGCCTTTGTGAAGCAGGCTGGATCAATGCGGCCGGCTTTTTCCTCGCGGGCGATGAATTCATCTAGCAAGAGGCAATGGGGGGCGAGTTTCCGAGCGGCTGGCCGCAGCGCTGGATTTACCAATGCAGGATATTCATCGCGGAACCCGAGGATGGCGGAGGGCTCGATGCCGATGAGTGGCTCTTCGGCAGAGATGGTGGAGGATAGGCGGGTGATATTGATTTCGGCGAATTCCCGTGCTCTGCGGATCAGTCCTTTTGAGAGTGAGGCGCGGCCGCTTTCAGCGTGCTCAGGCAGGTTTACCTCCCAGCCTAACAGCTCCAGAAGCTCTACGGTGGCAATTCCTGCGTCGAGGTCGTTGTAGTTGGTGAACTCGTCACAAAAGAGGTGAACGCGGCCAAGTCGTGTGCCGCGGAGGGGAGGGAGTGGTGTGCGGCGGGCGAACCAGCGGCGCAGGGTTACGTGATTGAGGCGGGGGATGGTGCGGTGGGGATGGAAGCCGATCAAGCGGTTGGCGGTGCGCCGCAGGAGGGGTGTTTGGAAGATGGCGTTATAAAGCCAGGGAGCGAGGGAGGCGAGGCGCGCGCTTTCTGCAAAATGTGCGATGATCCATGAGCGCAGCGGCACGCCATGGGCGTCATGGTAGTGCTGGAGAAATTCGGCTTTGAGGCGGGTGATGTCCACGGTGGACGGGCATTCGGATTTACAGGCTTTGCAGGAGAGGCAGAGGTCCATCACTTCTTTGATTTCGCTGCTGTTGAACGGATCTGTGGAATCTTTTGGATTGGTGAGGATCTGGCGGAGGATATTGGCGCGGGCGCGGGTGGTGTGCTTTTCCTCGCGGGTGGCCATGTAGCTTGGGCACATGGTTCCGCCGGCGAGTGGACCTTTACGGCAGTCACCTGAGCCGTTGCATTTCTCGGCGGCGCGGAGCACTCCCTGGGTGGAGCTGAAATCGAAGATGGTTTCGTATTCCGGGGTGGTTTCTCCGGGCTGGTGGCGCAGGGAGCTGTCCATCGGTGGAGTGTCTACGATTTTGCCGGGGTTGAAAATATGATCGGGATCGAAAATCCCCTTCACCGTGCGCATGAGCTGGTAGCAATGTTCACCAACCATGAACGGGATGAATTCTCCACGCAGGCGCCCGTCGCCGTGCTCGCCGCTGAGGGAGCCGCGGTATTTTTTCACGAGTTTGGCGATGTCTGTGGCGACATCGCGGAACATTTTCAAGCCATCGGGGGTCTTGAGGTTAAACAGTGGCCGGGTGTGCAGCTCGCCAGTGCCGGCGTGGGCGTAGTAAACGCAATCGATTCCATATTTGGAGCGCAGTAGTTCATCGAATTCGGCGATGTATTCCGGTAGGTCCTGGACATCGACGGCGGTGTCTTCGACGATTTCGCGCGGCTTGGTATCGCCGACTACGTTGCTCATGAGTCCCTGTCCGGCCCGGCGCAGTTCCCAGACTTTGTTTCCCTCGTCATTCCATAGAACGGGCGCGGCGTATCCGAAGTCTGCCTGTTTCCATGAGTCTGTTAGGGAGGTTGCGGTTTCCTCTGCGGCCTTGCGTGTCTCACGGCGGATCTCGACGACTAAGATGGCACCAGGATCGCCCACGACGAAGGCTCGATTGCGCTGCTGGGCGATGTTCGATTTGGTGCATTCGAGGATGTGCCTATCGATAAGCTCGGAGGCGGAGGGCGCGTGTGGCAGGGCGAGAAGATTTGCTTTTAGCGCTTCATTCACGGACTTGAAGTGGCCGCATACGAGCGCCATGTGAGGTGGCGGCAGTGGCGAGCATTCGAGTTCAATTTCAGTGGTGAGAAATAAGGTGCCTTCGGAACCTGCGATGAGTTTGCAGAGGTTGAAGGGTTTGTCTGATGAGGGGTCGAAAACATCGGCGTCCATCAGTAGGTCGAGGGCGTAGCCGGTGTTGCGGCGGGGGATCGAGGTGCGTGGAAAGTTTTCGGTGATCTCCCGGCGGTTTTTCCGGTTGCTGAGCATTTCCCTGAGCTGCTGATAGATCCGTGTTTCGAGGGAGTCGGGGGCATGGCACTTTTCCTCAAATTCCTCGCGGGTGAGAGCACGGAAGGTCGCCTCGCTGCCATCGCTGAGGAGGCCTTTCACGGAGGCTAAGTGATCGCGGGTGCTGCCGTAGGCGATCGAGTTAGAGCCGCACGAGTTGTTACCGACCATGCCGCCGATCATTGCGCGGTTGGCGGTGGAGGTTTCCGGGCCAAAGAACATTCCGTGCGGGGCGAGTGCGTGGTTGAGCTCGTTGCGGACGACGCCCGGCTGGACGCGAACGCGGCGGGTGCCGGTATCTATTGCGAGGATGCGGGTGAAGTGGTGTGAAACATCGACCACTAGCCCACTGCCGACACATTGCCCGGCGAGCGAGGTGCCTGCTGTCCGGGGGATCAGGCCGAGCTGGTAGCGCCGGGCGAATCGGATGATCTCGCGTAGATCGTCTTCCTTTTCAGGAAAGACTACCCCGGCCGGCATTTCCTGGTATTCGGAAGCATCCGTGGCGTAGAGGCGGCGCAGGGTTTCTCCTGTATCGAGCCGACCGGAGATCCTGGAGGCTAGCTGTCCGAAGGGGATCATAGCTGGGCCGAGGAATCGCGACCGTCTGCGCGCTTGCCATTTTGGCTCTTCCAGAAGCGTCCGATATTCTCCAATGTGAGGTCTTTGGTTTCTGGTAGGAATTTCCAACAGACGAGGACACAGGTGCCGCAGATTCCGGCAAATATGATATAAGCTCCACCGGGGTGGCCGGTGGCGGACTGGAAGGCCTCGGTAATCATTGGGAAAAACTGCGCGCACAGGAAGGACGATAGGTAAAGGGCCGCGCAGACAATGGATACCGCCTTGGCCCGCAACTGATTGGGGAAAATTTCCGAGACGATGACCCATGAGAGCGGAGCGAGACTCAGGGTGAATGCACCGGCGGCGACAAACATGGCCAGCAGGTTGATAAACGGAGATCCACCGAGGAAAAAGTTACCGGCCATGATCAGGTGGCCGGCGGCCATTGCTGTCACACCCCAGATCATGATTGGGCGGCGGCCAAAGCGCTGGACTAGCCAGAAAGCGATGATCGTGGAGACAAGGATCACGAGGTTTAGGAAAATGGTGAAGAAGATTGATTGGCTGGCATCGCCAATGCCTGCTTCGTGAAGGATGGATGGACCATAAAGCAGCATCATGTTCACGCCGTTGATCTGGGAGAAGATCATGATCAGGAGGCCGATTACCATCGCTTTGCGCATACCCGGTAGCAGAAGCTGGCGGAAGGATCCTGTCTCTTCCTGTAGGCCTGCGTGGATTTCAGCGAGTTCTCGCTCTGCTTGTTCAGTTCCGTTGATGGATTCTAGAACCGCAAGTGCTTCCTCCTCACGCCCCTTGGAGGCAAGCCAGCGCGGGCTGCGCGGGACAAAGAATAATCCGAGGGCCAGTGCAAGGATTGGTAGAACCTCAGAGGCAAACATCCACCGCCAATGGCTGCCAAACGACAATAGATAAGAAGCTATGACGGCAAGGTTGATGCCGATGACGATGGCGAGCTGATTAACGGTAACAAGCCGCCCGCGGAGGTGCGGTGGGGAAATCTCGGCAATATACATTGGCGAGGTCATCGCCGCGAGGCCGACGCCGATTCCACCGATTCCACGCCAGATACAGAATTCAAAAAGTGTGCGGGGTAGTGCGGTGCCGATGGCGGAGATCATGAAGCAGATGGCAGCCACCCATAGGGTGGAGCGGCGGCCAATTTTGTCATTGAGCCACATTCCGACCAGTGGGCCAAGGATGGAGCCGAGAATGGCACTGCTCATGGCGATCCCTTTGCCGGAACTATCGAGCTGGAAATGATCGCCTAGAAATATCATTGCCCCGCTAATGATGGATAGATCGTAGCCAAACAGGAATCCTCCGGTGGCCGCGATTAAGGCGATCATGTAGAGGCGGGTGCGGCTGCAGCCGACTGGGGAATTGGGTTGGGTTTTCATGTTTGGTCTACTTTTGTTGAGGTTATTTCTGCTTGGAGTCCATATCGTAAATTTTCAGGTCTGGTATGAAGCGGGCTGCCTCCTTGAGCGCCGCTCCGCAGTGAGTGTAAGTCATGGCGATGTGATGGAGGAACGGTCCTTCGATGAGCGTTCGCTCCCAGTGCGTCCAGTCGTGCACACGCATCCAGGCGTAGTTATTGAGAGTGGAAGGGCCGTCACAGCTTTCGCCCTCGCCGATGCCGATTGCGTAGCTGCCGTGCTCTCCATCGAAGCGGACACAGGTGATCGGGCCGTCCTGCATGCGGAAGTGAGTCATGCCGGAGAGTGGGCCGGGGAGGATCCAGTGTTTCCCCAAGCGCACTTTTTCATCTGGATGCTTCATGGCCAGAGGGGCACCGCAATGCCACAGCAGCACGGCATTATCGTCCTGCGGATGGCGGGCGGCGATATCGGTTAAAAATGCGGGCCGCCCTAGTGCAGCGCGCTGGGCGAGGAGGGTGCTCACCGCGCCGCAGATATCGCTTTCGAGAACGAAGGGAAGTTTGTCGCCAATCATGCTATCGGCAAATACTGCCCATGCACCGATCGATTCCGGTAAGCTCATGAACGATTGACAGGCCATGGCATCGAGCTGATGGCGCTCTGCCAATGCTAGTGCCTCATCGCGCACGGCGAGCACTCCGGCGAGCGCGGTGTCATCCATTTCCTCAACCACGCAATTTCCGCGCAGTTGGCGGATCTCGTCATGGTAGCCGCCTGCGGCACGCGCTTTGACCGCGTTGATAAAATCTACCATATCCAGCTGGACTACTTCGATGCGGAAGCGTTCGAGTAGTTCGCTTTCGTTACAAATGGTGCTCCAGAAGAAATCGATACGCTGGCCGATCAGGCCGATGCGGCATCCCATACGCAGGGCGTTTGCGGCGTGGGCTGCGCCGAGGAAACGTAGAAGACCTTCCTTGAACTCCGGATCAGCGGTGCGGCAGTTCGGGATGTAGCTGAAAGGGACGCCGAGCTTTCCTAGTACCTTGCTGGTAGGGAGTAGGCCGCAGAGTGTATCACGCAGGCGGCTACCATCTGCGAGCGGTGCTTCATCGCGTGGCCCCCAGAGCAAGACAGGCAGGCCGAGGTCACGGGCGATCAGTGCGGCGGCATCCTCGGTGCCGAAGTTACAATGCGGGATGAAAAGTGCCTCGGCACCGGTAGCACGGAAGTGCTCGACAACGGCTCGCACGTGCGCTTTGTCACGGACGATTCCATCGGGCAGGACGTTTTCGAGATCTACGTAATCGGCTCCGATTGCCGCCATGACCTTACGGATTTCCTCTTTCTGGTGGAGTGCGTCTTCATGGCTGAAAACGAATTTTCCGATAGGGCAGAATGCGAGCTTTGGTTGTGACTTAGACATAGGCAGTGGTGGGGGTGAAGGTGGTCTGCCAGCGGTGGAAGCGCTCCTTTAGAAGTTCGCAACGTGCGGGGTCTGGCAGGAAGGTGACTGCGGGTTCTGCAGCGGGATCAAGCGGCACGCCTGCAAGGATAGCTGCGCCATCAATGCCATCGCGTGAACTCCGGATGAAAGTTTTCCCAAAGGCCTCTGCTGTGAGCTGAACCCAGGCATCGAGCCTGCCACCACCGCCGAGCACGGTGATCGCCCCTTCATCGGTAACGAGTGTGGAGCCGCCAAGATCGTGCATCGCAAAGGCGATTCCTTCGAGCGTGGCATAGGCCATTGCTGCGGGCGTGGCAGGGCTGGACCATGCGTCTTTGCTACCCCATCGGCTGGGGTGGAAAAAGGGAGCGTCCTGCGGAATGCCATCGGCCAGAGCGGTCTCAACGAAGCGCGCCGAGTCTACCGCGCCGAATAGGAACTTATCCGCCCAATCGAGAGCGGAGCATGCGTGCGGGAGGAAGAGTAACTCGTAATAGCCGTGGCCGGGGAAAGGCCCCCAAATGCCGCCGGGTGAAAATGGCCCGTCTTTTTCACCCGCGTGCCGGTAAATTACTCCCGCAGTGCCGAGTGTGAGAACCGGGCTTCCCGGTATGCAGCCGCAGGCGATAGCCCCGGCGGTATGATCATTGGCAGCGAGGATGACTTCAAGATCTGGAGAAAAACCTGGCGGGCGTCTTCCCGTAGAGGTGGTAAGCGGCACTCCCGGCTCCACGGCGGCTCCGGCCTGCTGAATAGTCAGGTCTAATGTATCAAAAGCTGCGCCCCACCATTTATTCTCAGGGATTGAAAATAGCCCGCTCATTGCGGCGAGATTGGTGTCTGTGGTGTGCGGTGCCCCTAGGGACATTGCGAGCCATGATGAAATTTGAACAATGCGCGCCTCAGAATCCACATCGCCATGGGAAGCGAGCCATCGCACTTTTGCGAGGGTGGAGAGCGGGCTGATTTCTGGAAATCCAGTGTGCTGATGGAAGGTGGAACCCAGCTGCCCCTGCAAGTCATCCGCCTCCGCGGTGGCTCGCGCATCAGTCCAGCTGAACATCGGGGTCAGCGGGGTGTCATCCGCATCGCAGAGGAAAAATGTTTGCGCCTGGCTGGTGATCGAGACTCGTTTCAAATCGCCGCGTGAGCACCCGGCAAGGCGGAGGGCTTGATCGATCAGATCGAGAAAGGAGCGGCGTAGGTCCAAAGGATCGATCTCGGCCTGTTCGGCACTGCGGAGACGATATTTGAGCACGGTCTCCGCAGTCGGAAAGCGCTGACCGTCTGGTGCGAAAACTGCAGCCTTAAGCCAAGTCGATCCGATGTCAGCTGCGAGAATCATTGGAGGCGATCGATCAGTTCCAACGTGGCATCGATAACTTGTTTTCCCGCAGCTGGAGGAAACAAACTCATCTGAGCTTCATACCCACCTGCGGCAGCCGCTTCGGGGGTAACAACATAGCCTTGTAGCTCACCATTCGCCATGGTCGCAATATGGAGCTCTGCACCTGAGCGCGCCTTGGCCTCGAGTCCGTATTCAACAAAAAACTCCCCCGGCCATGCGGCGACGATGACCCCGCCGATACGGAGTGCTTGCACTTCCACTGACGCATATTTTTGCCTGAGTTCCTCCGCATCGCCAGCAGCCTCGGCCTTAGCGAGAACGCGAACCTCCTCCGCGCCAAATACGGTGCATTCTGCGGTGCGCCGCTGTGCTGCATCCGCAGAACCGAGCCGGGCAAGATTTTCCCGCGCCGCTGTCAGTGCTTTTTCCGCTTCCGCTATTTCAGGGAAAACCTTGCCCTGAAGTTGGAGCGTCGTTGACTCCGCGGCTAACAACGGCCGAGAGGAAAATGAGCGGATACCTATCAAGGATTTCGCCATGCGCCCTCCTAGTAATCGCCCTAGTCGCTCGGCCTCGGCGATGGTTTTTTCCCGGGCAACCCGCCGCGGGCTTTGGTTTCCGCACACGCCGTTTAGATAGACCATCCCTGCACCCGGAAATGTTTCTTCAACTTCCCGGCGCGCGTAGCCGATGAAATCTGAGCTGAAACAAGTCGTATCCGCATGGAGCACGGTAGGATGCATGCCGTAGATCGATAGCACTGCGAGCGGGGAAAGATCAGCCTTCTTGCGAACGAATAGCAACCCCGCCTCGGTATCCTCTGGACCCTCTGGATCGAGGCGATTGCCGCCTACGAGGCCGCCTACCTCGGCGCGCGTCCATGCAAGCTCGGCACTTTGTTTTTCCTGTGCTGCGGAAGCGGAAGCGTCGACCGCCTTTTCGCGGACAAAATCAAGATATTGCTGATCCACTGGAGGCACGATGGGATCATCCCGCCAAGCCATGACTTCGACAGTATGCGGCCCGGAATGAGTGTGGGTAGCTGCGATCAGGATGTTTCCTGCCGGAATCCCAGTCGCGGCAGCAATCTCCTTGCGGCACTCCCGCGTCCACCCAGCAGAGATAAATAATAAATCCAGTGAAATGAGCAGTAACCTCACGCCATCACTCTCAAGATAGAGAGCTGACGCAAACAAGCTGTCATGGGCTCCCGTAGACGTCCGCTCTTCGTGTGGATAGCCCACTAGAAAACATGGCTCAGAGGGAGTGATGTCACGGCGGGAAAATCCGGCAAGAAGTGGCATGGGGTGGGGTGGTGGCTATTATGAATCTCCTAGTCAACCAGCTTGAGAGCCTCAGAGGCTGAAACATTCTGGTGAACGATAGCCATGAGCGCGCGGGTGATGCCGACGGGGTTGGTATGCTGGATCACATTCCGCCCGTAAACGATGCCGGCTGCACCTTGGGCAATGATCGCTTCCGTGCGGGTGAGGATTTCCTCATCACTGACCTTGCCGCCACCACGGACGAGCACCGGGATATCTCCGGCCACGCGGATGATTCTGTGATAGGCGGAGGGATCATCGGTGGGGTCAGCCTTGATGATGTCTGCTCCGAGTTCCACTGCTTGCCGGACGAGGTGAGTGATGCGCTCTTCGTTACCATCAACCATGTAGCCACCGCTCTTCGAGTTCGGCTGGAAGGCCAGCGGCTCTACCATCATGGGCATGCCGTAGTGATCGGAAATCGGCTTAAGTTTCATAATATTCTCCACGCACTGGCGATGCACTTCCGGAACACCGGGAATGGAGAAGAGATTGACACAGAGGCAGGCGGCATCGAGGCGCACGCCCTGGAGCACGGCATCATCAATGATCGAGTTGAAACGGACTTCGGGGACTTCAGGGCCGTAGATGTTGGCCGCATCGGTGCGGAGCACGAGTGCAGGCTTTTGCTTGCCGGGAATGGACTGCAAGTGACGCGCCTGACCGACGGTGAGCTGGATGGCGTCGGGGCCGGCTTCGACGGCCTTGCTCACTGCGGCACGAATGTCTTCGATACCAGTCAGGAAGCCAGGCTGATTAAAAAATCCGTGGTCGATGGCGACATCAAAACAACGTCCGGATGCGGAATTAAAAAGGCGATTTAGGCGATATGATTTCATGAAATTATATGGGGTTGATTTACGCGTAGCCGAATTCTTTTTCCACTTCGCCGATGGACTCCTCGATGATATCGAGGCCTTTCATCAGGGTGGCTTCATCCATCACGATCGGTGGGCTCATGCGCAGGATGTGCCCGGCAGGAATCCACGCGAGACCCTTGGCAAAAGCTTTTTGATAAACCAGCGTGCCGGCCTCATCGAAGGGCTCCTTAGTGTTCCGGTCCTTGACGAGCTCGATGCCCATCAGGCAACCGAGCGCCCGGACATGGCCGATGATCGGGTGGCGGCTCTGCATTTCCTGCATGCGCTTGAGGGCGATCTCGCCGAGGTGTATGGCCCACTCATTGAGTTGCTCCTCCTGAATAACTTGGGTGGAAGCCAGCGCGGCGGCGCAGGCCATGGGGTTACCCCCGTAGCTGCTGGAGGCAGAGATTGCCTCAAAACTCTCCATGTAGGGTTCACGCACAGCGACGCAGGTGACAGGGAAGCCATTTCCGAACCCTTTCCCGATGGTGACAATGTCCGGCACCACATCCCAGTGCTCCATACAGAGCCACTTACCAGTGCGCCCCCAGCTGGTGAGCACCTCGTCGATCATTAGCAGCAAGCCACGTTCGTCGCAGAAACGGCGAAGTTTCGGGAAGAAATCGTCCGGCGGCATAATGGTTCCGCCCCAGCCCTGAATAGGCTCTAGCAGGAAGCCCGCCACATCGCCGACGGTGCCCTTGTCAATATATTGATCGTAAAAACGGAGGTAAGCATCGGTATCGATGGAGCCGTCTTCAGTCGTCCACATCGGGCGATACACATCCGGGCGCGGCACCATGTGAGCACCAGGTGCTCGGACCCGCCCATAGACCTGGGAGCGAATATGACCAAGCGAGACACCGCCATAAGTTTTTCCGTGGTAATCGTAGAAGCA
Organism: Haloferula sp.; assembly: GCF_049672945.1. Classification (NCBI taxonomy): domain Bacteria; kingdom Pseudomonadati; phylum Verrucomicrobiota; class Verrucomicrobiia; order Verrucomicrobiales; family Verrucomicrobiaceae; genus Haloferula; species Haloferula sp. The sequence continues at coordinate 11,132 of NZ_JBATWY010000021.1, forward strand.
GGAGATCATCTCGCCCTTACCACTGGCCGCGCGCATCACACGCATCCCGGCCTCGACCGCCGTCGTGCCAGAGTCGTAAAATTGGAAGCCATTGAGGTCTCCCGGCAGGATCTCCGCGAGCTTTTCTACCAGTTCGGTTTTCACCGGCGTGGTGAAGTCGTGAGCATTCATCAGGGTGCGCGCAGCCTTCGCCACTGACTCGCTGATCTTCGGGTGGCAATGCCCGAGGGTGGTCACATAGATCCCTGAGGAAAAATCAATATATTCATTTCCATCCACATCACGCAGCACACAGCCTTTACCTGATTCAAAGGCAACAGGAAAGAGCTTCACCTGACCGCTTAGCCCCTTGAAGTGCTTGGTACAACGCTCATGAAGCGATTTAGAAGCAGGTCCCGGAGGATGCACGGAGATGTTAGGTACCTTATTTAAGTCAGTAGCTCCCCAGTCGAGGGTGCGGAAGTCGGCGGGCGGCTGGTAAATCGGTGGTTCAATCATTTCCTTTTCTTTGTGGTTGTTCGTCTCCCGCCGGACCTTCGAACCGCATGCACGGTGACCGCCGAAAAGACGCAGAAATACGCTAGCTTGCTGGCCTGAGAGCTGGGAATGGATAAAACTGTCGTTTTCGTTTCTGTTTCTGCTATTGATGGCTCTCGAATCGCAACAGGACTTCTGTTTTTGTTGCCGATCTCGTTTCCAAACCGATGATCATTTCTGCAGGAACAAGCAATCAAAGTGGAGGGCTTCAAATGGAGCGTAAACCAGGATTTCCGTATTGGACGGCTGGGTTCTTTTTGTCCGGCCTCACCGAGATTTCGTACCACGGGAAGACGCTGATACTTCCGCCACGCAGTTGTGTAATCCTTCCACCGAACACGCCCTATCAACTTTCTGTCCGTAAGAAGCAGCGCGAGATCTGGATGATCTTCGATGCCCTTCCGCGTTTACGCTCGGTGCTGCCCTCATCGGACGCCCTCACGGTGACTTTCGGGGCTAAGCGAATCTGGTCGAACGTGAGGGAAGGGCTCCGCGATCTGGAGACTTGGTGGGGGGGGCAACCAGCCGAGATCCTGTTGGCGGAGAACGCCATGGAGAGAGTCCTCTTGCTCGCCTGCCGCGAATACGGTTTGCAGCGAAAGCAAACGCCTGATGATCGCATCCAGGATGTGATCGCGTATATCGACGAACGACTTGGAGAAGAACTGTCTGTGGAGGTGCTGGCCCGCGTAGCTGGCTTGTCGGCCTCACGATTCGCCCACCTGTTTCGAGAGCGGACAGGACTATCGCCAGCGAAGTTTTTGGAAACGCGCCGCATCGAGAAAGCAAGGCACCTCCTGCTTACTACGGACCAACCTGTCCAGACGATCGGTCATAGGATCGGGTTTCCAAACGCCCAGCATTTCAGCATCCGATTCCACAAGATGATCGGCCAATCTCCGTCGGCGTTTCGCAAGGCACCACGCAGAAGATTCCGGGAGCTCAACCCGCCATGATTCGACCTGTTGGCCGATCGTTTCCTTGCATTCAAAGACATGATTGAAGGCCTTGAACTAGGCTGGATAGGACGAGTGAATGGCCTCAGACCCATCGGTGGCGACCGGCTGTTATCGGCTTCTCATTGACCACGAGTATGAAACTCATAGAATGGAGTCCATCGGCATGAACCAGAGCCGAATTGACTGAATTCGGGCTGGCGCAATGCTTTCCGGCTCCGCTTTTTTGGGCCATAGCACTTCCACACATGCTCAGGATGTCGAGCAATCTAGAAAATGAAAACACAACTGTTAGGACTTGTCTTCGCAACTCTCTCCCTTTCGCTCCTGCATGGCGAGGAGGGGAAACCGAACATCATCGTCATTCTCAACGATGATCAAGGTTATCAGGATCTCGGCTGCTTCGGGTCACCCGACATCAAGACACCCCATGTCGACAAAATGGCAGAAGAAGGCATGAGGTTCACCAGCTTCATGGTTGCATCCCCCATTTGTTCCGCGTCACGCGCTGCCTTCCTAACAGGTTGCTACCCGAAAAGAGTGGGAGTTCCCGGCGTGTTTTTTCCAAATCATGGAGATGAGGGCTTGTCTCCAGAGCACTTCACCATTGCTGAAATGTTAAAAACAGTCGGCTACAACACAAAGGCAGTTGGGAAATGGCATCTCGGAGACAAACTGAAATACTTGCCCACAAATCAGGGATTTGATTCCTATTACGGCATTCCCTACAGTAACGACATGTACCCGTCGAAAGACATGAAATATGCGGATGACTGCCTATTCCGCGAGGGGATGAACCTCGCGAAAATCGATAAAACTTTTGACGGCCCCAAACGTTCTGGTAGCCCGCAATCGATGAAGAATAAGGTGCCGCTCATGCGGGATGAAGAATGCATCGAATTCCCCGTAGACCAGACCACGATCACCTCACGCTATGCTGACGAAGGAATCGCATTCATCACTGAAAGCTCCAAACAGAAGAAGCCCTTCTTCCTCTACCTCGCCAACTCCATGCCTCATGTACCGCTATTCGCTTCACCCGAATTCAGAGGAAAAAGCCGGGGTGGCGCCTACGGTGATACAATTGAGGAAATCGACCACAATACCGGACGTATTCTCGCTCATCTCAAGGAACTGGGCATCGATGAAAACACCCTGGTCATTTTCACTTCGGATAATGGTCCTTGGCTCCTCATGGGTGACAGGGCCGGATGTGCACTCCCGCTTTTCGAAGGGAAGACGACGACATTTGAAGGAGGCATGCGGGTTCCCTGCGTCATGAGATGGCCTGCAAGAATTCCGGCACAAACCGTTTGTGACGAGATGGTGCTGTCAATGGATCTTCTGCCCACTGTCGCCAGCATAACCGGAGCCATTCTCCCAAGCGAATTCGAACTCGATGGTAAAAGCGTCATCAACATCCTGACTGGCAAGGAAGGAGCAAAGACCCCTCACCGGACTTTCTTTTATGATCAGACAGCCGTTCGTCAGGGGGATTGGAAGTTTCACTCCCGCGAGATATATAAGGTCAAAGAAACTGCACGCGAATCAAAGGGACCCTCTCTCTACAATTTGAAGGATGATATCGGGGAAAGTCAAAATCTCATAGACAAGTATCCAGAGATTGCCGAACGCCTTCGCAAAGTGTTGAAGTCCAATCCAAACAAAATGCCGAGATAGAGAGGCAGGTAGTGGGCGCGAGCTGTCTTCAGAGTGCGAGCATAGCGTAAAACCCGACCGGAGAAGGAAGGGGCGGCCGGACTCGGCTTCTCCTTGGGTTTTCTCTACCTTACGACGAAGAATGGACTAGAACTCCTCGAAAGAAGTAGCTGCTTCTTGCAAGGGCTCTTGGAGCAACTGATCTGCAGTCTCATCTTCAGCTCCTGACTTCATGGCCTACCTCGCCTTCTCGAAGAGGGCCTCGAATTGCTCGCTGGAAAGTTGCGATCCTTCCAGGAATCGGTTGTCTTCCCTCTTTAATCCCTTCGTGGAAGACGCTTGCTCAAGTCTCGCCTTAAGGAACGCGATAGTCTTTCTCGTCGGTGCCCTTTTCCAGGAGCGACAGGATCGCCCCGACTGGAATACAATTGTAGAATCTCTGTTGTGCTTCCGATCCGGGGTAGCCTCCCAAAGTTTGTGATTGGGTCAATCCCACGATCTGACCGGATGAGGCGAATGAAGAGGCGTGACAGCGAGTGCTACGGCCAGGAAGCCGAGTATCAATCACTTGTCGCGCCCCGGGTAAATGATGACCTACTTTGTGCAACCTACTGGGGATTGAAGGGGGCAGTGGGATCACGAAGATACGCCGGATCGATCAGCACGTCACCCGCCTGGCAGCGTTTAAGAAATCCATCGACAAACACCGTGTCACCAAGCTTGCAACCTTCCGCCATCAGCTTGAACTTGCCTAGGTTACACTCGATCCCTCCCGTTAGTCGCAGCTGGGCTGAGCCAGGCTTGGTGACGTCCACCCCAGACACGGTTCCCTTGACCGTAATCTTCTTACCCACGAAGGCTTTTCCTTTTGTTGCTACGTCGTTTTGCAGAAACTGAGCCGCAGGCTCGCCGTAATCCATTTGCCAGCCCTTTCCACAACCTGCTACAAGTAGTGCGGAGATAAGTAATATTCGACTCAGTATTTTAGTTTTCATTGCTCAGGATGGTTAATGTCAGGTATCAGGCGAAGCTGACCAGCGCCGGGCGATTGACTTGGCGGATTGAGGGGGGAGTGGTTGAATCATTCGAACTCAGAGCGAGCAGTCTCTGACCAATATCAAGTGGCCCACGCCATTTCATCTCAGGGGAGCTAATCGCCCTTCAATCATCTCATATCGAATGTTTCCAGTCGACCACGGAAGCGCATCTCCCACACCTGAGAGATTGGTTTGAAGGAGCCCGAAGGGTGTGCCGCTGAGACCCGTGAGTTTTCCATTCCCGAGATGGCCTATCGTCGCGGCCTCCGTGCCAACATAGCCCATGCTGGATCGTAGCGCCGCGGTGGAAAAATGACTTCCATTTTCCACGACAACCGATAATTCGAAAATCGTTCCCGTAGCCTTATGCTCGACTGACAAGCGGGCCGTCATTTGCTTGCCAAAATCAGTTGGATCCAGTTGTCCCCAAAGGTTCAAGGTTCCCTCGGCATTGGAAGATCCCGAAAAGATGATCTGATCCTCCAACAAGACCAACGACATGCCGGTATCCTCTCCCATCTTCCACAGTACCTCCGCCTTCGAGCTGCCAGCACCATCATTCACAGGCTCGCTTGGCAGGGTTGCGCTAGTCGTCACTGTGATACTCTGGGCGTTCAGGGTGGTTTGTAAGTTGCCTAGGTTCGCAGCACTAGCTTCTCCCGAATACAACAATTCAACTTCGGAAGTGTCCGTTGGTTGAGCAACACTCAATCGATAGAACATTCTTTCGGGTGCTCCCGAATGCTCGACTTCAATGATGGCATCTTCGAATTCTCCATCTTCATGCAGGTTCAGCTCGGTGGCCGAGGCGTCGATTGTTTGTGCATCGGCCCATTGAAGGTCATCGGAAATCTGGAGCGTGTGGGAGATACCAGATCCTTGAAAGTTCCTCGGGCGGGAGTAGGAAAGTCTGGCGGTGGCAGCCTGCCCTTCCTCGAGAACTTCCAAAATTTTCAATCCAGACCGACCGCTATTTTCCATTTTGAGCGGATCGGAACTTTTGATCCATTCGGAAAAATTGTTGTCTTCATCGCCATCAGGATTGGCGATGGGAAGGCGATCCGCATACCAGATAAACGGAATCGTGTTGGCCCATGCATCGTAGGGCGAGACTGTATCCGAAAGAGGGACGCTGCGGTCGACCGATTGCTCTGTCAGGACTCCGCGGTCACCTTGTGAGATCATCCACGAATTGAGTTTTGACTTCAGATGACTGATTCGTTCCGCATGCTCCGCTTCATCATAGAGATTATTCAACTCAAACGGGTCTGCTTCCAGATCATAGAACTGGTATTCGGGACGATTGATAAAACGATCGACAAGAAGCTGGGCCTTCGCTCGGTCGCTTGGTGAGGCGGGCGTCGTGCCATTTGCCACCTTGACCCAGTTTGGAAAGGGACTAGTCAGGGATCCCTGTATCCACTGCTCATCGGGCTGTAAGTTCCAGATCAGCTTGTAGCGGTTGTCCCGCACTGATCGGATCGCATAACCGACGTCGGGCTGGTATTGAACCTCACGCGCGGTATGTATGCCATAGGCATAGGTCTTGTGCCGATCTCTTTGTCCGAGCAACACCGGAAGAAAGCTCAAGCCATCGAGCCGCTCCAAGCCGCTTGGCTGATCCCCGCCAACAGCATTCAGAAGAGTCGGTAGAATGTCCACCACTTCAATCAGGGCATCTGTTGAGCTTTCCGCCTGGATCTGGTCAGGCCAGCGGATTAAACAACCTGTGCGCAGGCCTTTCTCATAGAGTGTCCATTTTCCAGAAGGAACCGAGGAACCCTGTTCGGTCATGGCAATGAAGATCGTATTGTCAGGATTAGGGCCCGCATCGACTTGGGACATCCAGTGGCCCACTTCGGTGTCGAAGGCCGAAACTTCGCCAAGGTAGCTGTTATAGGTATTCCGGTAATCCGGCGTGTCGAAGGCGTCCCCTAGTATGGGGAGAGAGTTGGCATCTGCCACATAGTTACCGTGATCCCATGGTCCATGGGGATTGTTTGAAGTGACGATTAAACAATAAGGTTGGTTCGCGTTCCGGTTAATAAACTCCTCTGCCTCACTGATGTTATCACTTGCTTCCGTGTTACTCGTGCTCCCGAGATACTCGAATGGAAACGAAGAAGAAGGGCCGAAGTGCAGCTTCCCCATGATGCCCACCCGATATCCCAGGGCGGAAAGATGGTGGACAATGCTCTTGGTTCCGTTCTTGACCTTGCCATGATTCGGAATTGCTCCGTTTCTCACCGGAAAGATTCCTGTCAGAAGCTGCTGGCGAAAGGGGGCGCACATTGCCGTGGCATTCTGGAAGCGATCCAGGCGCATGCCCTGACTCGCGAGAGTCTCCATGTTCGGCGTAAGGTTGCCTGGCATCGTTCCTGAAACATGTCCTCCCGGCTGATCGTAGTATGGGCTGCAATCGCGCCAATCCATGTCATCGGCAACGATCATGAAAATATTCGGAGGAACCGGCGTCTCAACCGGAGGAACCACCTCCTCCGTCAGGACAGATTGATAAGTGGCAGCAATCTCGGTGCCTGAAAGCACCGTCCCGTAGCCGCGAAAAATCGCCATTTCACCGCGAAAATTTCCAAAACTTCCACTAAACCATGTATCGTTGGCATCAACGCTGCTGCCCCCAAGCGTCGAAATTTTTTGACCCAGCCCTGCAGTAGCATTTCCCGCAAAGCTTCCGGTCGTCACCGCTGAGGTCGTCCCACGCGCAATTCCCGGATTGCCCTCCCCAAGAGAATTGACATAGAGTGACATGCTCCCGCTTGCATTGAGGGTAGCCACCACTTGGATAAAGTCAGAAACATCAGAGACCTGCAAGGTGTGGGAAAGGTCACCCGTGGGATTTGTCATATTATTTTCTCCGCCTTTAGCGGCAAAGTGGATAGTGTTGTCCCAAAGGGTCAGGGAGAAACCCCGAAAGGCTGCCCCTGAAGAGAAAATGACCTGCTTTCCCCCTGTGAGGTTCGCGGGCTTGATCCAGGCTTCCAGAGTGATATCGCCCAACAAGGAGTTGTAAGTCGTCCCGCTCGACGAAGCACCGCCACCTGTCAGCTCGTATGCATTTTCAATTCCTAAGAACCCACTGGTTGGCGTTGTCTGGTCGAAAGCACCGGAAAAGGTCCAGGCAGAGCCGAGATCACTGCCGGGTTCCGAGGAGATCCAGGAAGTGGCACCTTGTTGGTTCTGCCCGAAATTCAGAACCGGACTGGCACCCGCAATTGTGAGCCCCAGCAAGAATAGACTCATTTGGAGAATACGGGGAAGCAGACGGGAGCAAGGAAACGATGGCATGTGTGATGGGTTTTGGAATCGAGTGGAATCTTTGGTTTCTGTGGAAGTATGCGCTTGTAGGCACCTGAGACTAATCCAAACGGCCGTTCCCGCTATCCTGTATACGCGTGATGGACAGCAATGTAAAGGGGGTCAGTGTAAAGGGGGTCAGTCAAGGTTTTCAACCTTTTGCTAGCCTGGGCTCATTAGGTTTGGCTGAGTGGACGTAAAGGGGGTCAGTCAAGGTTTTCAATCTTTTGCTTGCGTGAGTTCGTTTGGTTTGGCTCAGTGAGTGTATGGCAAGGCAGCAACGGATTGAATTTGCCGACGCGATTTATCATTGTACGGCGCGAGGCAACCGGCGTGAGGATATCGTTTTCTCCGATAAGGACCGGGAGGATTTCACCCTATTGCTCGCTGAATTGGTGGAGCGTACCGGTTGGGAGGTGTTCGCTTGGGTGCTGATGAGCAATCATTACCATCTCGTTTTCAAGACGCCTCAGCCCAATCTCGTCGAAGGGATGCGTTGGTTTCAGAACACTTGGACGAAACGGATGAATGCCCGGCACGGGCTCTGGGGGCATCTCTTTGGCGGTCGCTACAAGAGCGTGCTTGTGGAA
>NZ_JBATWY010000022.1:0-16392 GCF_049672945.1 Haloferula sp.
GAGTGCTGAAGTCACCAGTCTCCGTAACGGAGCAAACCACTGACTGGAGAGCCGGATGCGGGAGATCCGCCTGTCCGGTTCGGAGGGGGGAGCGGCGCAAACCAATGCGCCGTTCCTACCTCTATCCGTTCACCCCTTCGCCCGCCTCCGCAATCCCGCCATCACCAGCTCGGCCAGCGGACCGAGCTTGCCACGCCAGACTCCGGCAATCGCCAGATCGGGGAAGCCCGCCAACTTGACCGCCTTCACGCCTTTGGGAAGTTTCACACCGGGGGCGTCCACGCTCACACCCACGCCGAAGCCCTCCGCCACATAGGCATGTACGAGATCGATCGTATTTACTTCGATCCTGGCCGGCCAGCGGATGCCCTTTTGATTCAGTCCTTTGGCAAACAGCCGCGCCACGGCCGTGTCCTCGGCCGTGCGAACCAAGGCGGCTTCCTCCGCCAAAACTTTCAGCCCGCCTTTCGGCATCGCCTGACCCGGTGGCAAGAGCAGCACCAGAGGCAGCGAAAGCAGCACCTCCGTCTTCATTCCCGAAGGCGCCCGGCCTTCAAGCTCGGCCACCGCGAGATCAACCTCCTCCTGCTCGAGCAACTCGAAGATCCGGCTCTGTCCGACATCCATCAAACTCAACTCCAGATCCGGCTGAGCCTTCCTGATCTCGGCCAGCACCCCGGGCAGGTGATCGCGAATCACCGTCGCAGGCGCCGCCAATCGCAAATGCTTCGAGGCCTTGCCGGCAATCCGCTCTGCGATCGCCGGCAAGGCTCCAAAGAAGGGCGCGAGGAATTCAAACAGCTCCTTGCCGGCCGGCGTCAGGGTGAACGGGCGACGTTGGAACAGCCGCACCCCCAGCTCCGACTCAAGCTGGGACACCTGACCACTGATCGCCGGTTGCTGGATTCCGTAGGGCATCGAGCGCACCGCCGCAGTGATGCCGCCCGCCTTCGCCACGTGATAGAACAACTCCAGGTGGTGCAGATTCGGAACGGGTTGGGCCATGTCGGCATCTTCTTCATGACGGGCGAGCATTTCGAGTTCAGAGTTGGACAAGTCACCGCCTCATGGATTCCGACGCCGCAGACCCCATCGTCATCGCCTTCGACGGCGAGTGCCTGATGTGCAGTCGGACCATCCGCTGGCTGGCCAACCGGGATTCAGCCGACCGGATCCGTTTCACCCGCCTGCAGGATCCCACGGGAGCGGAAATGGCCGCCCAATCCGGCGGCAAGCCCCTCGATTCGATGCTCGTGCGCCGCAATGGCGAGATTCTCGCACGTTCCACGGCGGTGCTCGTCGTACTCGAAACCCTCGGCGGCCGCTGGAGGATTCCTGTATTTCTCGGAAAAGCCGTTCCGCTTTTCCTCCGCGATGCCGTCTACAATTTCATCGCGGATCACCGTTATCACTGGTTCGGCAAAGGCGATGCCTGTGCGTTGCCAAGCGAAGCACTCCATCGGCGGCTGATCCCCTGAAGCCAAAGCTTGGATGCAGGCATTCTCATGTCACAATGCCGGGAAACCCCGTAAACCCATGACGAACTACGACCATTTGCCCCCGATGACCGACGACGAGCACGATCAGGAATTCGTCCGCCTGCTGACCGCCCATCAGGGACCGGTGCTGGCCTACATCCGCTCGCTCATGCCGGGATTCACGGGGGCAAGCGACATTCTCCAGCAGACGAACATCACCCTTTGGAAAAAGAAGGACGTCTTTGAGCTCGGCACCAATTTCAAAGCCTGGGCCTTTGCCATCGCGCGCAACCACGTCATGGACCAGCGCAAGAAGCTCAAGCGCAACGGCTGGCTGGTCTTCAGCGATGAGCTCGCCGAAATGTTCGCCGAAGAGGAGGAAGAAGACGTGGCCGATTTCGACGAATCCTACCGCGCCCTCGAAGTCTGCCTCTCAAAACTCCAGCCCCACGACCGCGAACTCGTCCAGAAGCGCTACTGTGAGAATGGCACGCTCGAAGACTATGCGCGCGAGCTCAACCGCAGCGCCGGCACCCTCAAAGCCCGCCTTTTCAAGATCCGCGCCGGTCTCCGCCGCTGCCTCGACAACCAACTCCAACACGTCTCCTCATGAGCCGCCGTTCCGACGAAGAAACCATTCAGGCCATCCTCGATGGCAAGCTCGACGCCCGCGAATTCGAGGCCTTCGAGCGCCGTCTCCTCGCCGAACCTGAGCTGCGCGAACTCTACCGCAGCTACGGCCGGATGACCCACGTGCTCGAGGAAAAATTTGCCCATAGCGAACCATCCGTTGTGCCCTTCACCTCGAGACCGAACTCGCGGAAAGCCACCTTCGCCATCGCTGCCTGTGCCGCCGGCCTCGGCATCGCCTCCCTGTTCATTTTCAATCCTGCGGAAAGCAGCGCCAGCGTCCAGCTCGGTCCGGAATCCCACGGTCGTGTGGTCCACACCACCGGCCAGGTCAAGGCGGGTGCCATGGTCAAGGGATCCGTCATCGAACTCGACCACGGCTCTGCCTCGGTCACGCTTCCATCCGGTGCCCAGGCTTACTTCGAAGGCCCCGGTAGCCTCGAATACCAAGGCGACGATCACTTCCACCTTCAAGAGGGACGAGTGTGGTTCGAAAACACCGATGCTTCCCAACAGATCGTCTGCACCACCGCCGATCTGAGAGTCGATGCTCCGGCAGGTGAGTTCGGAGTCATCTCCGAAAAAGGCAAACCACAGGAACTCCATGTCCTTCGCGGCGAAGTTTTGGTCACCAGTCCGGACCAGCACACCAGCCGACTCGGTGGCGGCCATTCGGCCTACTGGGCCAATGCCAGCCTGACGACAAGCAGCAGCGCTTCCCGATTCTCCGCTGGATTCCCCCAGGCCGTCGCCATTTTCTCCGAGAATTTCGATGATCCCGACCTCACCCCGCTGGCAGGAAAGCATCCCGATATCGGCGCCGGACCGTGGACCGTCGAGCGCGGCGGACCAGTCATTAAGAATGGCGTCCTCGATACCAGTGGCAACCTCCGCCACACCGCCTTCGCTCCCCTTGGCGGGGCACCACTCGACGAACTGTCACACGTCCTCTTGGTCACTCTCGTCTCGGAAGACCCGCAGACCTCCCGCTTTCACTCGGAAGGCTGGGCCGGAGTCAGTCTCTACACCGGCGATCAGGAGCGGATCTTCGTGGGCGATCCGAATGGCCCGGAAGAAGGCTGGGGCCTCCACCCCGTCGGCTACGAAGCGCGCCACGCCTGCCCCCTGCTCGCTGGGAAAAACACCGTCACCATGCGCTACGACTACCGCAGTGGCCTCGCCCAACTCTTCGAAGGCACCGAAACCACCGGCCCGGCCCTGGCCTCCGAATGGATTTCCCCCGGCCTGAGCTTCGACCGCCTCCGCATCGCCAACGGATCCCAAGCCGACGCCGCCGTCGATGCCGGAAAAGATGCCTCCGCCGCCGGCGAGGGCGAAGGCGTGGAAATCCGCGGAGATATTGCATTACGGCAAATCACGGTGACAGTGCTTTCCGCGGAGCAGGAAATCCGGTCCGCCCAGCCCTGATATTTCCAATCCAAGACCGCTTTCCTCCAGGAAACTAATAAACCCCTGACGCCAAAACTCCATTTGCCCAGATGGAGGCCCGTTTGGCGTCTTCCATCAAAAACCATACATGAAACCCATGAAACCAAGACTCGTTTCCGGACGTCTCATTCTCCGGAATATCACGCTTTTCTCACTCAGTACCGCACTACCCGCGCTGGGCCAGACCACTCAATCTTATCCTGATTCCACAGGCGAAGTCGCTGTCCCTGGGAGTCCTTTTCCACATATCGACATCACTTCAGTCGATGTCACCGTCAACGCCGCCGAAACGGAAATCACATTTCGAATCACGCTTGATGGCGATCCAGTGGCAACTAATTGGGGCAAATACCTTATCGCGCTCCGAGCCGACCTAGGTGGCACCACCACCGGGAATGGCTGGGGAAGGCCCATCAATTTCACCCCAGGAATGACCCGCTGGATTGGAACCTGGGTCGATGATGGCAGCACCGCCACGGGGGCCAATGGACAAATCTATACTTACACAGGCGGCGTGTGGTCTCAGACTGGCCAACTTGACTCAACGGATGGCACCGTCACTCCAGACGCTGCTGGGAAATTCGTGGAAATTACGGTTCCTGTCGCCAACCTTGGACTCGATCCCGGTGAAGTTGTCTTGTTCGACGTCTACAGCTCTGGTGGAGGCGGGGGAGACAGCGCCGCAGACAGCCTCTCCGCTCCTGTTGCATCAATCGCCGACTGGGGAAATGCTTTCACTACCGATGCCTTTGGTGAAACTCCAAATCCCGCCCTTCAATTCACTATGCCAGGCGTAGCGACTGACAGCGACAACGACGGTCTTCCCAACACGGTAGAAGACAACGGCGGCGTGTTTGAAGGCCCGAACAAGACCGGCACCGACCCGGAGAACCCAGACTCGGACGGCGACCTGCTCAGCGACGGCGTCGAAGTCCAAGACCATGGAACCGATCCCAACAAGGCCGACACCGACCTTGATGGTGCCAACGACGCCACTGAAATTTCCCTCGGCAGCGATCCACTCAATGGCCCCATCCCTTCGGGCGGTGCGACCGAGGTGATCGGCTTCGACTTCTTTGACTACAACGACGGGGGAATCAACGCAGCCACCGGATTTGAAACCCGAGTCTTCGACTACGACAATAGTACCAGCAACGATGTCTTCCTCGGCCACACCGGTGCGGTCGCCCCATGGGCCACCAGTTTCGGTACCGAAGTCATCTGCACCAAGCTGGTCACGGTGAACGGCAGCACCGCCTCCCGCAATTTCAACGGGGCCGCCACCGGAGGAGCTACCATCGGCCGCGTTGAAAACACCACCGCCAGCAGTGCCAAAGCCGTTTACGCCAAAGTGATCGTTCGCCGCAACAGTGGCTCGACCTTCAGCGGACTCAGCTTCACCAAGGATGGCGCCGAGGTCGCCTTCGCCGGCGTGCGCGATACGCTCAACGGAGCCGACCGGAACTTCGGTGTCGAAATCAACGGCGAGGAAGGTGCCGCCTTCACCGGCGATATCCCCATCGACCGCACCAGCTACTGCCTGGTCGCCAAACTCGACACCGAAAGCGAAAAGATCCTGATTTGGATCGATCCCGCCCTCGACGCTGCCGAGCCAGCCGCCGACGCCGAAGCCACCTTCCTCGATGACACCAACGCGGTCGCCACCGGCATCCGCCTCGCCTCCGGTGGAGGAGGTCGGACTCTCTGGGACGATCTGGTTGTCACCACCACCTGGGACGCCCTCGAAACCGCCGCTCCCACCGACAGCGAACCCGACGGCCTCAGGGACAGCTGGGAAAATGTCTACTCCCCGGGTGATCTGTCGCAACTGGAGACCGGAGGCATGGCTGATGAGGACGGCCTCCTCGACGAAGCCGAACAGGCAGCCGGGACCAATCCATTCGAGGAGGACACCGACTTCGACATGCTCTTCGACGAAGAGGAAACCAACACCGGAATGTTCGTCAGCGATACCGTCACCGGCTCCGACCCTTGCAATGCCGACACCGATGGTGACTCCCTCACGGACGGCGATGAAGTCTTCACCTACATGACCAATCCCAACGAGATCGATACCGACGGTGACCTTGAAGACGACGGTTTTGAAATCTTCCAGGGAACCGATCCAAAACTCGGAGGGGAGAACAGCAATTCGACGATCCTCGGACTCGTTCAGGTCAACGGAACCCGCGACGCACTCTACGGTGACCCGATCGTCGTGCAGACGGTCCAAACCGAATTCGGCGACAACCAGAGCGAGCTCAACGCCGGCTACGCCACGATCCAGGATGGCAAACTCTACGTGCTCCTCACCGGCAACCTGCAGGACAACTTCAACAAGCTCGAGATCTTCATCGACTCGAAAGCCGGCGGCCAGTCGTCGTTCGACTCCGCCGGCAATGACGGAGCCGGCGCGATGGATGACATGTTCTTCGACGTCGGATTCCTCGCCGACTACCACCTCATCATCCGTCGTGGCTCGGGCAAGTTTGACCTCGATTTCGCCGATCTCGGAGCGCAGACCTTCAATTTCTACGAAGACATCCTGAGCAATGGCACCGAAGGTTACGGAAGTACCGGAACAGGTGTGAACACCTTCCCGGTGCGGGTCGGCTTCGACAATTCAAACACCGCCGGCGTCCTCGGCGGCACCGCTGCTGCCGATCAGGAAGCCGCCGCCGCCGTCGCCACCGGTCTTGAACTCTGCATCGACCTCGCCGACCTCGGCAGCCCTACCGACTCGCTCAAGGTGATGGCCGTGATCAACAACGACGCCCACAACTTCATGTCGAACCAGGTCCTCGGTGGACTGCCTGCCGGAACCGCCAATCTCGGCGATCCCGCCTTCGTCGGATTCGATCTGATCCCAGGCAACCAGTTCTTCACGGTGACCATCGCCGAGTCCGACGGCAGCTTCGCCATCAGCGACGTTCAGATCGTCAGCGGTGGCACCCAGCTTCAGGTAACCGTCGACGGCCTGACCGAAGGCAATGATTACGTGCTCGAAAGCTCCACCAGCCTGAAGACCGACGGAAGTCCCGGATCCTTTGCTACTATTCCGGGCTCGGCCTTCACCGCCAGCTCCACCAGCGAAGTCCGCACCACGGCGATCACCCCTGGCACCCAGCCGAGGCTCTTTGTCAGGGCGGCTGATGCTCCCGGGTCCTAAGCCGACGACGGGGCCCTCACGCAATTACGACTGCGTCAAGAGTCGCGCCGGTCCTGGTGGGAAATTCCTGCCGGAACCGGTTTTTTTCGTCCCTCAGGGTTCGAGCACCATCTGGGCGAACCGCTTCACGTAGTTGTCGGCCTTCTTGTCCGCCAGCACACCTTCAGCCCACTCACGGGGAACCTCGTCCACGAGGCCTTCCGCGTTGATCGCGTTCAAGAGATAAAGCATCGATGTCCCCTTGATCTCACGACCCTGCAGCTCGGCAAGCAGAGCCTTGTGACCTTCATCCTTTTTGCCGGCAGCGCAGAAGACCTCGGCAGCGACGACACGATTCACGGACACCTCGTCGTCCAACAGCTTCGGTTTGACCTCTACGGATCCTCCCGACATCAGGATCGAATTCAGGTTTCCTAACAGCGCCCAGTAGCGGATCACCGGATCGGCGTGGGTCGAATGGCTCCGAAGGCTGGCACCATCGAATTGACTTGGATCACCGAACAGGAAGGCGGCGGCCACCGCTTCCTTCAGATCGAATTTCGGACTTGAGACGTAGCCTGCAATCGTTCCATTGCCCGCCAGTTCGTCCCACATCGGCTCGGGAATCACACCGGTATCCTTCAGTTCGATCATCTCCGCCTTGAGACGCTCACGCATTGCCACGAGCTTCTCGGCATGCGCCGGATCCGATGCCAGATTTTCGATCTCCCAAGGGTCGGACTTCAGGTCGAAGAGCTCCTCAACCGGCTGCGGCGTCTCCCACATCCTTGCATACTGCTCGTCGAGTTTCCCATCCTGCCACGCCTTCCTCCACGCCACCCAGGACGGCATCGAGAACTGATAGAAGCTGTAGGGTGCCGCAGGTTTGGTGGGGGTGAAGCGGCGGATGTACTTCCAACGGCCATCGCTCAGGCCGCGTCTCATCCCGTAGATTTCATCGAAACGATCCGCCTCCAGGAAGACGATATCGTCCTCGGCCGGTTCCTTCCGGTGATCCCCCAAGAAAGCCCGGCCCTGCATTTGAGCGGGAGTCTCCAGCCCGATCAGCGAAAGCAGCGTCGGCGCGAGATCCACAAACCCCACCAACTCCTCGATCACCTCGCCCGGCTTGAAGGGTGACAGCTTGCGGAATTTTTCCGGCACCCGGATCATCATTGGAACCCTGACACCGGTTTCCTTGAGGTAGCGCTTGCCGCGCGGGGTCGGCCCACCGTGATCGCTGTAGTAAAAGACAATCGTGTCTTCCGCCAATCCCTGCTTCTCAAGTTTGTCAAGAATCTCGCCAACCTCGCGATCCATCAGGGTCATCCGGTCGTGGTAGCGTCCGATGTCCGAGCGCACTTCTGGCAGATCCGGAAGATAGGGCGGCACCTTCACATCGGCTGGTTTCACGCGCTTGGGTCCCGCCGGGTTTTTGTCCGGGAAAAGCGAACTCTCGTGGGTGGTGGTGAGGTTGATGATGGCGAAAAAAGGAGCCCCCTCGGGTCGCGTCTCATAGTTGGCCTTGGGACTGCACTCATCCCAGATTTTCCGGTCATCGCCCTCGAAGTTGTAGTCGGTCTTGCTGTTGTTGGTGCAGTAGTAGCCGTTCTCCCTGAGGTAGCTGACGTAGGGCCGATAGCTTTTCGGAATCCGATGGCGGCTGCGCATGTGCTGCGTTCCCATCGTCACGGCGTACGCCCCATTGAGAATCATCGACCGCGCCACGGCACAGACCGGCGCGTTTGAGTAGGCGTGGAGGAAGCGGTTTCCCTGTTTTGCCAACTCGTCCAGACGCGGCGTCTGGGCTTCCTCGTTGCCGTAGCACCCGAGCCACTGCGGAGAATTGTCCTCGGTGGTGATCCAGAGAATGTTGGGCTTTGCTTCGCCGCCAAGGGCAGCACCGATCAGGACAAGAAAGAGGAGTAGCAACTTCATGGGATAGGAAATAGGTGTTACCATCAGGTTGGGGAAGATTTTACATGAAGATCCAACGACTCGCGCGGGCTATCCCTTTCCTGCATCTCCAAGCTGCCCGCGATAGGACCCGGGCGGAATACCGACCGAGCGTTTGAACTGGCGGGTAAACGCGCTCTGATCACTGAAACCGCAGGCAAGCGCGATCTCGCTCAGCGGACGCTCGGAGTTCGCAAGCAGGTGGCGGGCGGAATCGATGCGACAGCGGATGATGTACTGATACGGCGAAATCCCGAAAAGCCGCTTGATGCGCTGCCCGATCTGAAAGACCGAAAGACCGGTGTCCGAGGCGATGTCCTCAATGCTCAATGGTTCGCTCAGGTGATCGCGGATGTGATCGAGAACGGTTGATAGCTGGTGAAGTTCGTCCGAGCTATCAGGGCTGGAGGACAGGTCGCGGGAAATGCCGGACAGACCGACGATCCCTCCATCGGACCCTCGTAGTGCCTTTTTCCAAGTCAGACACCATCCACTCTTCCCGCCGGGATAAAGATGGAGTTCGAGCTGCTCGCGGATCTCCGCCCCTCCGGCAAGCAAAGCGAGGTCCTGCCGGGTAAACTCTCTTCCAAAGGGCGAAGGAAAGACTTCGAGTGCGGTTTTGCCGATCAGCTCGTGCTTGGACGACAACCTGCAACGCCGCACCAGTGTGTCGTTCACCGAAATGTAGCGACCGGCCTGATCCTTGATGAAATAGACGGTGTCCGGCACTTCGTCGAAAACCTCTTCGCCATGGCAGGGGCTGCTGAGCTGATCGAAAAACTGTTTCTGAAGCTCGGAGGGGTCCATGTGGATCTTCCAGCGATTGCGGCGGTTATTGGGCCAAAAAGAAAGAAAAGAATGGCTGATCCGACAAGACGACTCCCCGGAGACTCGCATAAGTTCCAGACTTTCCAAGCGAGCGATCAAAATGAAAAGCGAACGAATTTTTGAAGGCTGCATTCCAGCCCTGATGACACCGTGCAACGAGGCTGGCCAAGTCGACTACGACGCTCTGGTGGCGACTGCCGACGAGTTGATCGCGTTGGGCATGCGAGCGGTGGTGTACTGCGGATCGATGGGTGACTGGCCGCTGCTCACAGATGCCCAGCGCCAGGAAGGTGTACGCCGTTTGGTCGAAGCCGGAGTGCCAGTCGTCGTCGGCACCGGTGCGCAGAACTCGAAGCTCGCCGCCGAACATGCCGAACATGCACGCGAAGTCGGAGCGGCGGGCCTGATGGTCATCCCCCGGGTCCTCTCACGAGGAAGCGCACCAGCAGCCCAAAAAGAGCACTTTCGCCGGATTCTTCAGGCTGGTGGCGACTTGCCGGCAGTGATCTATAACAGCCCCGTCTATGGCTTTGAAACCAAGGCCGATCTCTTCTTCGCGCTGCGTGAAGAGTTTCCAAGCCTGATCGGCTTCAAGGAGTTCGGCGGAGCCGAGGCCTTGAGCTACGCGGCCGAATTCATCACCAGCGGCAGCGATGAACTGACGCTGATGGCCGGCGTCGACACCCAAGTCTACCACGGCTTTGTAAATTGCGGTGCAACGGGCGCCATCACCGGCGTGGGCAACGCGCTTCCAAAAGAGATCCTCCGTTTCCTCGAACTCTGCCGCGCGGCGGCAAGCGGCGACTCCCAAGCAAGACGTTGGGCGCTGGAGCTTTCCGAAGCACTGGAGACCCTCTCGATCTACGACGAAGGTCCGGACCTCGTGCTTTATTACAAGGAGTTGATGGTGCTCGAAGGTCACGATGCCTACCGCCACCAGCTCGACCCCCCCGATCAACTCAGCACGAGTCAACGGAACTTCCTGCATGCGCAGTGGAAGCAATTCCGCGACTGGTGGGATTCCTGGGATGGCAAAGGCCAAGGAAACGAAACGATATGAAAAAGGACACGATCCAACGAGTGCGCGTCATCGACTCGCACACCGCAGGTGAGCCGACAAGGGTGGTCATATCGGGTGGTCCTGAAGTTCCAAGTCGGGGGGCCTCAGCTGCTCGCGACTACTTGCGCACGCATGCCGACTGGATGCGCCGTGCCCTCATTCACGAGCCGCGCGGCTTTGAAGCAGTCGTCGGCGCCTTTCTCTGCAAACCTGCCGATGAAAGCTGCGTCTCCGGTGTCGTGTTCTTCAACAACGCCGACTACCTCAACGGCTGTATCCATGGCACCATCGGAGTCATCGAAACGCTGGCCCATCTCGGCAGGATCCAGGCCGGAACCCATCGTCTGGAAACCCCGGTGGGCGTTGTTTCCGCGAAACTCGACGAAGATGGCGAGGTGACCGTGGAAAACGTCCCGAGCTATCGGCATGCCCATCAGGTCACACTCGAAGTCCCGGACTACGGCACGGTCTGCGGTGACGTCGCCTGGGGAGGGAACTGGTTTTTCCTTATTTTCGATCAGGGTCCGGCACTGAAACGCACTCATATCGAGGAACTTACAAATTTCACCTGGGCAGTCCGGCAAGCCCTCGAAAACAGCGGAATCAGCGGAAAAAACGGCGGGCTCATCGATCACGTCGAGGTCTTTTCAGACCCCGAGGAAGGCGTGGAAGCCGACAGCCAGAACTTCGTGCTCTGCCCGGGCAAGGCCTACGACCGCTCGCCCTGCGGCACCGGCACCAGTGCCAAACTCGCCTGTCTGGCCGCCGAAGGATCACTGGCCGAGGGCGAGACCATCCGTCAGGCGGGCATCCTCGGCACCGCTTTCACCGGACGATACCGGCGCATTGACGAAACGACCATCATCCCGATTGTCCAAGGTCGCGCCTACATCACCGCAGAGTGTGAAATGATCCTGCGACCCGACGATCCCTACCGCTACGGTGTGGAGTCATTCGAAAAAACATCATGAAGCTGGAAGGATACTCAATCATTGGAAGCAGTCGCTCAAGCGGCACAAACGGAACATTTCAGGCACAAAACCCTGCAACGGGAGAGGCACTGGAACCAACCTACCATGCCGCCACCGAAGACGAGCTCGACCGGGCCATCGCCCTCGCAGGCGAGGCCTTTTACACCTACGGTAATTCTAGTAGCAAAACACGTGCGGAATTCCTGCGCAACATCGCCGGCGAAATCGACACCCGCGAGGAAGAGATCGTTGAGCGCATGATGGCCGAGTCCGGCCTTCCCGAAGGACGTTGTCGTGGCGAAAAGGGCCGCACCGTCGGACAACTGCGCATGTTCGCCGCGCTGGTGGAAGAAGGCTCGTGGGTCGATGCACGGATCGATCTCGCCCAACCCGATCGCCTGCCGATTCCCAAGCCCGATCTGCGCTCGATGCGCCGGCCCTTGGGTCCTGTCGCGGTTTTCTGTGCCAGCAACTTCCCCTTGGCCTTCTCCGTCGCGGGTGGCGACACCGCCAGCGCTCTGGCCGCCGGCTGCCCGGTCGTGGTCAGGGCCCACTCGGCCCATCCCGGCACGGCCGAAATCGTTGGAACCGCGATCCAGGCCGCCGTCGCCAAGAGCGGACTCCACGAAGGCGTGTTTTCCCTGATTTTCGACGACGGCATCGCCCTCGGACAGGCCATCGCCAGGCACCCCGGAATCCATGCGATCGGCTTCACCGGCTCGCGCAGTGGTGGTCGCGCGCTGATGGATCTGGCAGCCGCCCGCGAAGTGCCGATTCCCGTTTTCGCCGAGATGAGTTCGGTCAATCCGGTCTTCGTTCTTCCCGGCGCGATGGCCGAGCGAGGTGAACAAATCGCCGAAGGACTGGCGGGCTCGGTGAGCCTCGGCGTCGGACAATTCTGCACCAGCCCCGGCCTCGTCTTCACCAGCGGTGAGGGTAAGGATGTCTTTACTCAGAAGCTTGCTGATGGCCTCGGCGCCGTGGCACCGGCGACGATGCTTCACCAGGGCATTGCCCGGAATTTCGCCGATGGCGTGAGCCGTTTGTCAGCGCAGGCCGGTGTTCGGAAACTTGCAGAGGTGCCCGCCGATGGATGCCAGGCTGGTCCTGTCTTGTTCCAGACTTCACTCCCGGACTTTCTCTCCAACCCCGCTCTCAGCGCCGAAGTCTTCGGTCCGGCAACGCTGGTCATCGACTGCGGTTCGGAAAGCGACTTCACGGCAGCCGCCCAATCACTGGAAGGCCAGCTCACCGCCACCGTCCATGGCACCGATTCAGATCTCGAAAACGCCGGTCCGTTGCTTGCCCTGCTATCGCAGAAGGCAGGACGCGTGATCGTTAACAGCTTCCCGACCGGCGTCGATGTATGTTCCTCGATGGTTCACGGTGGACCCTATCCCGCAACATCCGATGGTTCTAGTAGTTCGGTCGGTACCCGTGCGATCGATCGCTTCACGCGCGCTGTTTCATGGCAGGGCGTGCCGGAGTCACTGCTACCCGCCGAGCTGCAGTCGACCAACCCTCTGGGCATTCAACGCCTGGTCGACGGAGTGCCTTCCCGGGAAACCACTTAACACCGAGTATTGATTCTTTATGGGCAAGGAGACGCAAAGCGTGGTCATCGTGGGCGGCGGAGTGATCGGTCTCGCCTGCGGCTACTATCTGGCCGGGTCAGGCCACCGGGTCACGGTCATCGAGCGGGATTCCTCGCTTCTCTCCGGCAGCTCCGAGGGCAATGCCGGGATGGTGGTACCAAGCCACTTCATCCCGCTGGCCGCACCCGGTGTGATCAGTCAGGGACTCAAGTGGATGCTCGATCCCAAGAGCCCGTTTTTTCTTCGTCCGCGACTGGACTTCGGCCTGATGCGCTGGCTCTGGCTGTTCTACCGCCATGCCAATACAGACCATGTGAAACGCAGCGAGGGCCTGCTCCGCGACATCGGGCTCGAAAGCCGCCGACTGCATCAGGAACTCGCCGAGTCCGAAGGCTTCGAGCTTGTTCAACGCGGCTTGCTGATGCTTTGCCAAAGTGAAGAAGGTCTGGAAGAGGAAGCCGAAGTTGCGCAAGCGGCGCAGCGTCTGGGACTGAAAGCCACGGTCTTCACCAAGGATCGCTTGAAGGATTTCGAGCCGGACTGTTCGGTGGATGCCCTTGGAGGCGTGTGGTTTGAGCAGGACTGCCACCTCAACCCGATGGACTTCGTTACTGCTCTGCGGAAAGGCATCACCGCTCGCGGCGGCGTGTTCTTCGAAGAGGATGTCGTCGACTTCGTACGGGAAAAGGACCAAGTGGTCGGTGTCAGGACATCGGAAGCCAACGAGCACGTCGCCGACCGGATCGTTCTGGCCGGAGGCGTGATCAGCACCGAACTCGCCCGCAAGCTCGACCTCCGGCTGCCCATGCAGGGAGGAAAAGGCTACTCTCTCACCTTGAAGGAACCGCGCAAGGCACTGCGATTGTGCAGCCTCCTGAAGGAGGGTCGCGTCGCGGTGACTCCCATGGGGAAAACGCTGCGCGTCTCGGGCACGATGGAAATCTGTGGCACGGACACCTCCCTCAGTCCGGCAAGGTTGCAGGGAATCATCGAATCCTTTTGCCGCTTCTACCCGGACTTTGAGCCCGATGACTTCAGCGGCATCGATCCTTGGGTCGGGTTGCGGCCCTGTTCGCCCGACGGGCTCCCCTATATCGGCACCTTGTCACGTCAGAAACGGGTAATTGTCGCCACCGGACACTCGATGATGGGACTCAGCCTCGCACCCGTCACCGGCATGCTCTGCGAAAAGCTTATCACTGGCGAAAGCAGCCCGATCAATCTCAGCGCCCTTTCTCCGGAAAGATTCCATTGAACGAAGTCATTCTCATCGAGTCATGCAAATTGCCAATCGATCGCTGCGACGCCTCTCCTTGCTCGGCGTCGCATTCCTTTTCAGCTTGGGATCCACCCTCGCTCAAGGATCCAAAGAGGACTACGAGCGGGCGGCGAAGATCGCCGGAAAGTTTTCCGGAAAGGTTCACAAGGCATCCCTCAAGGCGCATTGGTTCGCCGATGGAACAAAGTTCTGGTACCGCAATGATCTCCGTGGCGGTGAAAGGGAATTCATCGGAGTCGATGCCGTCGCCGGCACGCGTGGGCCGGCCTTCGATCATGACAAACTGGCGCTTCTCCTTACCAAGGAACTCAAGCGGCCGATCCAATCAACAAAACTTCCCGTAGACCGGATCGAATTCATTGAAGGAGACATCATTCTCAAAGGACGCGGAAAGACTTGGCGGTGGGATCTCCAAAAAAACGAACTTCAATCGACAGCTCCCGCAGAAGACGCCACCGAATCCACGGTCGAAATCCTCGACCGCCCGCGGGCGAGCCGGAAAACGGGGGAAGAAACCTCCGTCCTTTTCGTCAACCGCACGGATCAGATCGCGACTCTCCACTGGGTCGACACCAGCGGCAAACCAAAGCAATACGCTACGGTTGACCCCGGGAAAAGCCACCGCCAACACACCTTCGCAGGCCACGTTTGGGTGGCCAAAAATGAACAAGGCAAGCTCCTCAATGCCTTCGCCGCGGTCGATCACGACGGCGTAGCAATCGTCGATGGGAAAACCCGACCAGCTCAGAAAGCTGATTCGCGCAAACGTCCTTCTCACTCTAACAATTCAGCCGACGGACGTTTCCGCACCTTCTTCAAGGACTACAACCTCTATCTCCGCGACCTCGAGAAAAAGGAAGACTTCGCGCTGAGTAACGACGGCACCGAAAGCGATCGCTACGACGGTCGCATCTGGTGGTCGCCCGATTCAAAACGTGTCGTCGCCCTGCGCACCAAACAAGGTGGTGACCGCAAGGTCTACTACGTCGAATCCTCGCCGAAAGACCAACTCCAACCCAAGCTTCACTCCTACAATTACCTCAAGCCCGGCGACGAGATTCCCCAGTCCAAACCGCAGCTTTTCGACCCCTTGGAGAAGAAGCACATCCCCATCGACGACGCCCTTTTTTCCAAGCCATGGGCGATCACCCAGCTCCGCTGGGAACCCGACTCCTCGGCTTTCACCTTCCTCTACAACCAACGTGGCCATCAAGTCATGCGCGTCCTCTCCGTCGATGCCAGCACCGGGTCGGTCCGGGCGCTGGTCGATGAAAACCCCGAAACCTTCTTCTGCTACAGCCACAAAACCTATCTAAAACACCTGCCCGCAAGCAAGGAGCTCATCTGGATGAGCGAGCGCGACGGCTGGAACCACCTCTACCTCTACGATTCCGATACCGGCCAGGCCAAGAATCCCATCACTCAAGGAAATTGGGTCGTACGCGATGTCACCAAGGTTGATGAAGAGAACCGACAAATCTGGTTCACCGCCGGTGGCCTCATTCCCGGACAGGATCCCTACTATCTCCACTACGCCCGCGTGGACTTCGATGGCGACAATCTTACTCTTCTAACAGAAGGCAACGGAACCCACTCGATCGACTTCTCTCCCAATCAGCGCTTCTACATCGATAGTTGGTCGAGAGTGGATCAAGCGCCCGTACATGAACTCCGCCGAAGCAAGGATGGTGGACTGGTTTGCTTGTTGGAAACGGCTGACATCAGTGAGCTGAAGGATGCCGGATGGAAGGCACCGGAGCGCCTTGTCGCCAAGGGGCGGGACGGCGAGACCGACATCTACGGCATCATTATCCGTCCGACGAATCACGACCCCTCGAAGTCCTACCCGATTCTGGAGGACATTTACGCCGGCCCGCACAGTGCCTTTGTTCCGAAAGGATTCCGCGCTTTCTCAAACATGCAGTCACTCGCCGAGTTGGGCTTCATCGTTGTCAAAATCGATGGCATGGGCACCTCGTACCGTTCGAAGGCCTTTCA